>CBDUCU010000331.1:0-4872 GCA_965365725.1 uncultured bacterium
GCACTGCATCTGCTCCGGCATCCGAAGACGATCAACGACGAAGCATGCTCCAGCAGCTTCAAGACCTGCACGGACGCGAGCCCGATCCCGCCAAGAAGATCGACTACGACCGCTCAATCATTAACCTGCTCGATCCGGCCACCGACGCGGCGCGGATCAGCGAGTTGGAAGCGGAGATCAACGAGCATAAAAAGGAGGCCGAGCAGCTCGGCAGCTCGGGCGAGCAGCGCGAAGCGGTACAGCGAATCAGCGAAGCGCTTCTCGATGAGCGCTTCCGCGACGCTGAACGCGAGGCAGTCCAGCTAGTCAGAAAGGATCCAAACTTCCCGGCGGCGCGTCAGATGCTCAATGAGATAAGGACGCGGCGACTTGTGCTTGACGCAACGCAGGCGATGGACGCGGGCGGGTGCGACGAATGTGAACGTGCGGCGGCGCTAGTCGAAGAAGCGCTCAAGATGTCGCCCGACCACGAAGGCGCGAAACTGATCCGCGAGGATTTGCAGTCTTGTCTGCAGAGTTGCCGCAGACGCAAGTACGTCATTGTCGGCGTTTCCATACTTCTGGTCGCCGGGCTTGGCGGCGGGGTCTTCTTTCTCATCATGTCGGGCAAGCTGTTCGGCCCGAAGACGCAAGCCGCTCAAGGATGGGTTCTTGAAGTGATCGAAGGGCCGCGCCGAGGCAACGTCTTTAATGTCGATAAGGATCAGATCATCGTCGGCTCCAAAGGGCCGCCCGAAGGCGAGGCCGACATCGTTATCAACGATGCTGCGCGCAAGATATCGCGCAGGCATTGCACGCTGATAAAAAACGGAGACAGGTTTTATCTGACGGACGAAAGCACTAACGGGACGCAGCTCAACGGGCATGACATACAACGCGGTGTGATGACGGCTTGCAACGTAGGCGATCAAATCTCGCTTGGCGGCGCGGCGACGCTTCTGCTCAGGCGCGCGTAAATGGTCGTCAGGATTTTATATAACCCAATCGAAGCGCCGCCTCTTTAGTTGTGGTCTATAAAGATAGTGAAGCCGCACCATCAAATATGATGGTGCGGCTTCTATGAGACCACTGATGGTGGTCAAACGTTTTTGTCGATCCTATCGGGTGGGGCTTGGATTGACCTGACCGCCGCCGCTGTCAAACTGATTGTCGCCCTCCTCTTGCGTGACGACAAGAATAATGGCGGCAGCGACCGCGCCGATGCCCAACAGGATGAAGGCGATTTTTGCTCCATCGTCGTCGTCATCGTCGGACTGGCTTTGAGGTTTGGGCGCAGCCATTCCCGTACTGAAATACTCGCCGGGCGCGAGCGACAAACGTTTGTCGCCTTCGATCAACTCAACCGTGCCGGTCTGCGTTCTGACCGTTGCCCTTTTGCCCACCACCTGAACCGTGTACGAAGCCTCCGCGCCCGCTTCCGTTTTGATGGAAAATGAGCCTGCGGAAATGTCTGTTGAAGTTGCATCGGAAACAGAGACCTGAAGGCCGCCGGCTTCGAGCGTTCCCGACAGACGTGACTCGTCGAAGTTGACACTCAATTTGGAATTCTGCGGAAGAGAGATGCGACCGAGATGACCGAAGTTGACAAAGGCGGTCGAGTCCGGCGCAGTCGTCAAAGTCGATTGCGGAAACAGTGTAGTCCCCGTAATAGCCTGTTGGCCGTTGACTAAGACCTGACCCGAGACGGACAAATCACCTAATTGGAGCGACCTCGCAGGCGAGGCCGTCATGGTCACTGTGTAGGCGTTAAAAATTGCAAGGGCCACACAAGAAGCGATAAATTTGCGTCCTCTAATTTTAAGAGACATGCGAACGTCCTCCTGCTTTAGTGTTAAGTGAATCCGGAAGCGATCTGCGGGTGCGGGTTTGTTCCGCGCTTCCTGCGGCAATGCGGAGAGATTCAACTCGCTCCTTGGATTGCGCACCGCTTCAGAAAATCAGAACGGGCGACTGCTGATAACAGTCGTAATCAAAGACGTTGAGACGCGCCGACCGTTCGGTGTCGCCTCATCATTTTAAAGAAGCCTGAAAATAAGGTAAGGACACGGTTAAGGGTAAAGTCCAAAAGCAGCCGGGAAGAAGCGGCGACGTTGGTAGTTGATAAAAGCTTTTTGAAAAGCGCGCGAATGATAGAGCAGGCGGCGGTGCGTGTCAATAAAAATCCTCTGCTACGACATCATCTGCCCAATGTGAACCTGAAAGAGTTGGAGACAATTCGACTTTGTTGACTTTTACAAACAACTCGTCTAGTATCCGCCTGCTTTTGAAGGTTTGCATCGAAATAAATTGTTCGCAATCGCACATTCTGTGTGGTCTGCGAACATGTTCTTTGGGAGAGTCGCTCGCTTTCAGTAACAGAGAAACGCGGCTCAAGGAATGTCAAGAATCCTCGATGGCGACATAGCAGAAAAGCTTCCAGTCTGGGACGACGTACGACTGCCATCGCGTTCGCCCAGTTCAATCTCGCTCACGCCGACCGAGTCTCTTCAATTGAATCACGAATAATCCACTCGGCCTGCGGTTGAGCAGCATTGTCAAACCGGCGGAATCACCTTAAACCGCGACGAAAACGACTCTCAATTAGATTCGAGTCTTGAAACCAAGTCTCCGCTAACAGTGTCCTGCAAGGTCTTCGGAAAGACCCTTCCGAACATTCAAACAAGAGGAGCGAGCAATATGTCTAAGGCGAAAACCCCCTTCATCTTCTGGACTGCTTCAGTAGTTCTATCTCTATTGATGCTCTTTATGCCAGTGCTGCCGGTGGCGAGTGCGCAAGACCCCGTGACTGGGGCATTTCGCGGACAGGTCACGGAGGTCGGGCAACCGGCAAAAGCAATTGCCGGCGCACGCGTGGAGATTACGAACGTCGAGACCGGAGCGAAGTATCCGCGCCGGACGGATGCGACGGGACAATTCTATGTAGGCAGACTTTCGCCCGGTGACTATCGAATCATAGTTGAGGCAGACGGGTATCAACGGCAGGCGTTTACTCAGCGTCTTAAAATTTCCGACGTAAACGCCGTCCTGCCGATTCCTGTTGTCCTGACACCGATATCAGTCGCTCCCACTATCTCTGCGCCCTCTACGGTTAGCCCAACACCTGTCACGGTCGGCCCGACACCGACGACAGGGCAGCCCGCAACGACGGCCACCGCGCCGCCCGCAACAGCCACTCCGCAACAAAGCGACGCGAGCACAGAGCGCGTCGAAGACGACCGCATCAACCTGCAGGTCAACCGCATCGACGGTCGGCGCGGCGGCTCGTTTGACGAGCAGCAGGTAACGACGCTTCCTCTGGGCGGGACGACCCTCGTTCGTACATTTGACGAACTGGCGCTTCTTCTGCCGGGCGTGTTTCAGCCGCCCTTTGCCGTTGGCAACAACGTCGGCCCTGGCGTGGCTCCGGGCGTGGGTTCTCCGGGACAGTTCTCGGCTAACGGCATGCCGCCGCGCGCAAATAACTTCACCGTCGACGGCTCGGACAACAACGACGAAGATATCGGCGTGCGTCGTCAAGGCTTCCTCTCACTTGTCCCTCAGCCCATCGAGTCGATCAGAGAGTATCAGGTCATCACGCTGCTTGCGCCCGCGCAGTTCGGACGCAACATCGGTGCGCAGGTCAACGCCGTCTCCAAGTCCGGCGGCAACGATGTGCACGGCGCGCTCTACGGCTTCTTCAACTCCAGCCGTTTGAACTCGCGCAACTTCTTCGATACCGAAGGAGGCGACGGCACATTGGCTTTGACTTCGCAGAGCAATCAGGCGGTCGTTTTGTGCCCGGCGGCCACGCCGCAATGCGCGCAAGGAACGCCGATCAATGTGACGAGAGGTTTTGGCGGAGAAGATCCCTTTACGTTCGGACAGTTTGGCGGAACAATCGGCGGCCCGATCAAAAAAGGTAGTCTTTTCTATTTCCTCTCGGGTGAAGGACAAATCTTGAATGCGGCGCAGGAGAAGAGTTTCGCCGTCCCGACCATTGAGCAGCGTGGCTTTAACGTCGGCGGCAACTCCGGCGCGACGGGCGTTTTCACAGACCCGTTTACGCCCAACCCGGCGCAACGTAACAGGCAACTTCAACCGCAGACCGCTTACGGCGCGGCCATCTTTAGCCTCTTCCCGTTCGCAAACAATCCGGGCGGCGTTTATGGAGCAAACACATTTACGCAGGTGCTCCCGGCGAGCGGGCGCGGAGGCGTGGTATCGGGCAAGATTGATTACGTGAATCCGGAAGCGCGGCTGCTGCAATCCTTTACATCGCGCTACAACTTTACGCAAGACTGGCGCGACCTTCCCGCCGTCGGCGGCGCGCTCTTTGCTTCGGTGCGTGCACGAGTCCGCACGCAAAACATCTCGACCTATTTGAACAGCGAGCTGACCGAGACCGGCTCGGCAGATCCTATCTCCAACCAGTTGCGACTCTCCTATGGGCGGACGCGGCTTGATTTCGATTCGTTGGCCGATAGGACGCATCTTCTGGCAAGCCAGACAGGTCAGGATTTCCTGCTCAACGCGACGCTGCTTCGGAACGTCACCACGCCGCCCGCACCGGGCACGGCAAACACTGGCGCTGTCAGATATGTCGCACTGCCCGGAACGACCGAGAGCATAACGGGGCCGCTCGGGCAGGTCATTATCGGCGGCTTTAGTCCCGTCGGCGTTGACGTTTTCAACTTCCCGCAAAGGCGCGTCAACAATACGTATCAACTCGCCGACACAATCACCGCTTACGATTCGGGAAGAGTCGACATCACCTATACGTTCGGTGCAGACCTGCGCCGCACCGAACTCAACAGCGACTTGCCGCGCAACTCTCGTCCGCTCGCTACCTTCTACGGCTCGCCTGCACTTCAAAATTTACCGTCCGTCTGCGGC
>CBDUCU010000332.1:0-4859 GCA_965365725.1 uncultured bacterium
GGCGGGCGTGGATGTAATAGATCGGTGCGAAGCAGCAACCCGGCATCTATCCGTCAAATCCGCGCTCATCTGCGGCCCGTTTTGTGATTGGAGAAAGTAAAGTGCATTTTGTCGTCTTTGTCGCGCAGATGCTTTCGCCGAATACCTCTCGTTTTATCGAAGCGGCAGCCTCTCTGCCCGAAGTTCGCCTCGCGCTCGTTAGTCAGGACGCTTCGGAAAAACTCTCTGAGGGCGCGCGCGCAAAAATCATCGACTACTCACGCGTCGAAAACATCTACGACACGTTTCACATCGCCGCCGCCGTGCTCGCGCTTTCGCAAAAGCATGGACGCATCCATCGTCTCTTTAGCTCGGCGGAGATGATGCAACTGCCGCTCGCAGAGGTGCGCGAGCAATTAGCGATTGAAGGGATGAGAGCGGAAGCGGCGCGCAACTTCCGCGACAAGGCGCGGATGAAGCGTCTGTTTAGCGAAGCGGGCGTTCCCTGCGCGCGTTATCGCCTCGTCACAAGCGAGGCCGAAGCATGGGCCTTTGCCGACGAGATCGGCTTTCCCCTAGTCGTCAAACCCCCCGAAGGCGTGGGCGCAACCGCGACCTTCCGCGTCGAAACGCCCGCACAACTTCATAGCGCGCTGCTTGAAACCTCGCACGTCGCGCATCAGGGAATTCTCATCGAAGAATTTATGACGGGTCAGGAACACTCTTTTGACGCGGTGACGATTGACGGGCGCATCGTCTGGCATTCATTGACTCGCTACTATCCAACGCCGCTCGAAGTGATGCGCAACCCGCATCTGCAATGGTGCGTCGTGCTGCCGCGCGAGGTTGACGACGCTCAATATGACGACATCCGCCGCGCCGCCGCCGATGCTCTCAATGTTTTGGGGATGGATACGGGCGTAAGCCATCTCGAATGGTTTCGGCGCGAGGATGGAAGCGTCGCCGTCTCAGAAGTCGGCGCGCGTCCGCCGGGCGCGCAGTTTACGACCCTCATCTCCGTCGCGCACGACATAGACTTTCTCGACGCATGGGCGCGGCTCATCATTCATAACAGTTTTGACCCGCCGCAAAGACAATACGCGGCTGGAATTGCCTTCCTGCGCGGGCAGGGCGAGGGCGAGCGCATTACATCGATTCAAGGCCTGGACGAGATCGAACGTGAGATGTCTTCACTTATCGTCAGGGCCAAGTTGCCGGAGATAGGTGCGGCGCATGAAAAGAGTTACGAGGGCGACGGCTTTATCATCGTCCGTCATGAGGAAACTGAAACGGTCGAGCGCGCGCTGCACAGAATCGTCTCGCACGTGCGCGTTACGCTCGGTTGAGCCGCGCTCGCTTTGCTCGCTTTCAAATCGCCGTTTGTGCGCTTGTCAAACGAGCGACGTTCCTTGTATCTTTTGTTGTCGTTTCAACAGGGCGCGTTGGTGTAGTCGGCTAACACGCCGCCCTCTCAAGGCGGAGACCACGGGTTCGAGTCCCGTACGCGCTGTTCAAAAATTTTGCGGAGCGGTAGTTCAGTTGGTTAGAACGCCGGCCTGTCACGTCGGAGGTCGCGGGTTCGAGTCCCGTCCGCTCCGCCACTTTTTTGAAACGCCCCTGTAGCTCAGTTGGTAGAGCAGATGACTCTTGTTGTTTGAAATAGGAGCCTTCGTTGGAAACAACGGAGTGAATAATGTGGCTGTATGCTGGAACACCCTGAGAGCTTCAAGTACGACTCCAATCGTGACAACCTTGAAGATTGGGCAATCAGCAGGCAACCTTGAAAAAGTTTCGGATGAGGACGCTGGTCATAACGGTGGAGTAAATTATGCTGGCTACTAATCCAGTAGACATGGGAACTTTGCTTTAAGAAAGCCCTCAGAGACTGTACGCCACACACCCAAACAGTAACGGCTGTGGGTGATGAGACAGTCCAGACCACAACACAAGTTTATTCAGTGGCTGGCGAAAGCCAGAGTGGTAGGTAATCATCGGGTCGAAGGTTCGAGTCCTTCCGGGGGCACTGTGCTTCAAAGGAAAATGTACAAAAGCGGGGAGCTGACAAACTCCCCGCTTTTGCTTTTGCCGATGAGAATTTTTAATCGTGTCTCGTAAACAATGATCTGTTGTCCAACTCGCAAAAGATGAAACGCTTACGACGATCAAAACGGTCAGGAGAGAGCATGGCGACGCTCAAGCGTGCGGGCCGTCGTCTGCTGCCCGCACTGCTGCTGATAATCATTGCACCTTCAATGCTCGCAGTTGTTGTCGCACAAAACAGCCGCTTCGAGGTTGCGGGGAAAAATCTAAGCGTTGAATTCGACGACATGCTTCATAGCCGACTCGTCTCGAAACATGGGACGCGCATCGCGCTGGGCGATTACAGGCCCACAGAATTTGTCGTCGTCTCAGGCAAAGAGGTGACGGACTTTCGCGCGAAAGCGATGACGCGCCAGATGTTCAGAGATCGAGTGGGCGATGGGCTGGAGTTCATCCTGCGTGGCGATGCTGCCTCACTCAGCAAAGAGGTACGAATCAGGTTTTACAAACGCTTCCCTTCGATGGCCTTGCTGGTTGTGAAATACACGAATCGCGGCACGTCCGAATTGCGAATTGATCGTTGGAAGGTGCAGCGATATCTCCCCGCCGCAGAGAACGCTTCTGCTGAACCGTTCTGGTCTTATCAAAGCGGCTCTTACGAGAGTCGGCCCGATTGGGTTTTGCCGCTCAAGGTCGGTTTTGCGCAGCAGAATTTTATGGGGATGAACTCGACCGATTACGGCGGCGGCACGCCGGTCGTGGACGTTTGGCGGCGCGATGTCGGAATCGGCATCGGGCATGTCGAGACTGCACCGCGTCTTGTCTCACTTCCGGTTGTGATGCGCGATCAGGCGGGAGCAGAGCTTGGCATCGAAGAGCAGATTGATCGCGTTCTTGCACCGGGCGAGAGCCTGAGCACGCCGCGCATCTTCGTCGCCGTTCATCGCGGCGACTATTTCACAACGCTCGCCGAGTATCGGCGCTTTATGCTCAGGCAAGGGATGCGCTTTCCCGATTACAGCGCGGCCACTTACGAACCGACATGGTGCGCATGGGGTTATGAAAGAAATTTTACTCTTCAACAAGTGCGCGGGACGCTCTCGAAAGCGCATGAGCTAGGCTTTAAGTGGGCGGTGATAGACGACGGCTGGCAAACTTCAGAGGGCGATTGGCATCTCGACAAATCCAAGTTTCCGCGCGGCGATGCCGACATGAAGGATTTAACCTCTGCCGTTCGGCGTGAAGGGCTAAAGCCAAAGCTCTGGTGGGTTCCACTGGCCGCAGACCCCGGCACAGAACTGCTCAAAAACCACCCGGAATATTTGCTGCTCGATTCGGAAGGCAAGCCGCGCAAAATCACCTGGTGGGACTCTTTCTATCTCTGTCCGGCCTACGCGCCCGTTGTCGAGGAGGCGAAAACTCTCGTCAGAAAAATGCTTGTCGGGTGGGACTACGAAGGTCTGAAGATCGACGGTCAACACCTCAATGCCGTTCCGCCGTGCCACAACCCCGCTCATCGACACGCAGACCCGCGCGAATCCGTCGAGCAATTGCCGCTCTTCTTCAAAGCCGTTTACGAAGAGGCCAAACGCGTTAAGCCCGGTTCGGTGCTGGAGCTGTGTCCATGCGGGACGGCCTACGCTTTCCACTCGATGCCTTTTATGGATCACGCAGTCGCTTCTGACCCGAAGAATTCATGGCAGGTGCGGACAAAGGCCAAGACGCTTAAAGCACTCATGGGGACTTCAGCTCCCTTTCACGGCGACCACGTTGAGCTAAGCGACGAAGGCCGTGATTTTGCCTCGACCATCGGTATCGGCGGTGTGGTCTCGACAAAGTTTACGATGCCTCAACTTGGAAGCCCCGACCCAAAGATTGCGCTGACAAAAGAGCGTGAGCATCTGTGGAGGCGTTGGCTCGCCATCTATCACGACAAGATGCTCTCGCGTGGCGAATATATCGGCGGCCTCTACGATATCGGCTTCGACCGCCCCGAAGCGCACGCGTTGCGCAAAGACGGACGGATGTACTATGCCTTTTATGCCGACTCTTATGGGGGAGTTGTGGAGCTTCGCGGTCTGCCCGGCAGCGGCAGCTATCGCGTGAGGGATTACGTGAGCGGGACGGATTACGGCATCGTCAACAGTAAGAACGCGCGCCTGCATGTCGCGTTTGATAAATACTTGCTGATTGAGGCTACGCGCGTAAAAAAAGACCGCAGCAAGCGATCCATTAGATAACGACCGCCTCTTCAATCAATCTACCTTCCGCAAAACGCTCGACACGGAGCGGCGCAATGTCGATCACGTTCGACTCACCTGTGAGTATCAAATCGGAGATAGCGCGACCGGCGGCGGGCGAGTGCATCACGCCGTGCCCGCTAAAGCCGTTGGCGTAAAAGAGTCCTCTGACTTCAGGCGCGCGTCCGATGACGGCGTGATGGTCGGGCGTTACTTCGTAAAGACCTGCCCAGCATTGCCGCGCGTTGATGCCCACCTCTTCAAGCGCGGGCATGCGCATGGCGGCTCGGATGAGAATCTTTTCGATAAATGCAGGGTCAAAGGCGGTCTTAAAACTGTACGTCTCTTCAGGGTCGGGCCAGCCCATCATCAGACGCTCGCCGTCGGGCCGAAAGTGAAAGCCGTTTGAGAGATCGACGACCATCGGCAGACGCTCAGGCAGATTTTTAATCGGCTGCGTCGTCACAATCTGTCGTCGCAGAGGGCGCACGGGCAACGTAGCTCCCGCCATCGACGCAATTTCGGCGGCCCACGCTCCCGCACAGTTGACGACCGTGCGCGTCGAGATGCGACCGTGTGTTGTGGCGACCGATGAAACCG
>CBDUCU010000333.1:0-4854 GCA_965365725.1 uncultured bacterium
ACCAACCAAAGCGAGCAGCGTGACGGTGATGGCCTGATTGCGTAACTGCCGTCCGGCGACAGGGCCAACCGCCCCCGTGCTCTCAATCTTCCAATCGCCCCCTTCAGACAAATTGCCTGGCTGGCCGAAGGTCTTGAGCGCCTCCGCCAGCTTGACGCGACCCAAATCGACCTGCGCCTGACTCTGTGCCTCTTCTTCCGTGCTTTGCTGTGGCAGCTTGATAATGAGGCGTTCCCGTTTGTTCTGATCCTGCTGGATGACGGCATCGCCCATCCCGCTCGCCGCCAAAGAGTCGCGGACTGCGTTAACCGTCGGCGGCTGTTTGAAATCGACCATTACAAGCGTGCCGCCGCGAAAGTCAACGCCGAGATTGAATGCGTCTGTCCCGCCGGGCATCAGTTGTCTACCGACGGCAGAGGCGAGCCCTGCGAGCATCAATAGAATCGACAACGCGAGCAGAGCCTTGCGTTTGCCCAGCCAATCAATGTTGACGTTTTCAAGTATGCGAATCATAAAAATCCGTGAATCGAAAATCGTGAATCGTGAATCGTTTTAACTATGGACGATTGACGATTCACGTTACTTAAATGCTCAGGGTCTCGACGCGGCGACCTTTGCGACCTAAGACCCACATAAAGATCGTGCGCGAGACATAAACGCCCGAGAAAAGGTTTGCCAAAAGGCCGAGGATAAGCGTCACGGCAAAACCGCGAATCGGCCCCGACCCAAAGACGAACAGGAAAAGCGCGGCGACAATGGTTGTGACGTGCGTGTCTATAATCGTGACGAAGGCGCGCGCAAATCCCTGATCGACGGCTGAGGGGATTGTCTTGCCCGTCAACAACTCTTCACGAATACGCTCGAAGATGAGCACGTTGGTATCAACCGTCATACCGATTGAGAGAACAAGACCGGCGATGCCGGGCAGGGTGAGCGTCGCATCAAGCGGCCAGATGAGCGCGGCCAAAGTGATAAGCATGTTGAGAAGCAACGCGACTACAGCGTTGATGCCTGCGCCCTTGTAATAGATGACCATGAAGATGACGACGAGAACGAGTCCAACGAGCGAAGCCGTCACGCCTGCACGAATCGAGTCTTCGCCGAGCGTGGGGCCGACCGTGCGCTCGTCCAGATAAATCAGTTTCGCCGGCAATGCGCCGGAGCGCAAAGTTAATCCCAAGTCTTCGGCCTGCGCCTTTGTAAAGCTCCCCGTTATGCGCCCCGAATCCGTAATCTGCGATTGAATGGTGGCGACTGACTTGACCTGATCGTCGAGGACAACGCCCATGTAATTCCCGACGTTGGCGGCAGTCCACGTCCCAAATTTCTGCGCGCCGCGCGGCTTGAGGTTAAAGCCGATTTGAAAAACGTCAGGCCCCATGTCGCCCTGTTCGGCTCGCGCGTCTCGAAGGTCAGAACCCTCGATAACCGGAGGCGTTTCGATAACGACGTAAGTCGGCTCTCTCTTTTGACCTGCTTCGCCAGCCGCTTCCTCTGTCCGCTCGACATATGGCAACACTCTGCGCTTCTGTTTTTCGTTCGGCGGCAGAGTGGCAAGCGAAGCCTCGGCCTCTTCGCGCGTGTTGTACTGCTGAAGCATCCCCGCCGGGCTGATGACGTGGACGAGCTCAAGGCGCGACTCGCCGACGATGAGCTTTTTGATACGCTCGGGGTCGCGTTCGCCGGGCATTTGTAGAAGAAGCTGGTGAGAGCCGCGCCCGCCGTGCTCGGTCAGGGTCGGCTCGGCGACACCGACGGCGTTGATGCGCGTGTCGATAATCTGTTCGGCCTGTTTGACGGCTTGATCGGCCAGAAGCGTCTGCGCCGTGCCTCGCATCTCCCAAACGATGCGGTTGCCCTGCACGCTCGCGTCCCAGACGCTCGCATCAAAGTCGTTGACCTTGCCCGGAAGATCGTTTCTGATCTTGTTTATGTCCGCGCCTTCTCCCGATTCGAGCACAATACGATAAGAATCACCCGAAATCTCAGGCCGCACTTCTTTAACGGCGAGACCTTCGTTACGCGCGGCGCTCTCGATGCCGCTGGCGACGTTGTTGGTCAAGCGTGTCAGATAGTCTGAGACCTGCACCTTCATCAAAAGCTGCGAACCGCCCTTGAGGTCGAGGCCGAGCCGGATGTTGTTGCGCAGCGTATTGTTGATGCCCTGCGGCGTAAAATCTGCAAGCGTCGGCATGCGACCACGTGGCCCGATAATGATCCAGAGTGCGACGAGCGTGACGACGACTATGATAATGACTCGCTGAAGAAGGTTCTTCTTATTCATAATAAAAAGCTGTTAGCTTAATGGCTTCCGTTCACTTGCCTTCGTCTTTCTGAAGACCGGCAACCGCCGCGCGCGAGATTTCAAGCATCGACTTGTCGGCGCTGCGGACAATGAGGCTCGTATCGCGCACGGCCGTAATGGTGGCGATGATGCCGCCGGTCGTGACAATTCGGTCGCCCGCCTTCAAAGCCGAGATGGTTTCCTGCAGCTCACGCTGACGACGGCGCTGTGGGACGATGATGAGAAAGTAGAAGACAAAAAAGATCAGGATGAACGGCATCATCTGAAGCAGAAAGGGCAAAAGCCCGCCGCCGCCGTCCTGAAAAATAAAGAGAAGGAGATTATTCATTCGAGTCTCGATGTTATGGAATGTTCAGCTTGGGCGGGGCCGCCTCGCGTCTCGAAAAATGGGCGATAAAAAACACGCCTTCGCCCGAAAACAATTCAATCGATTTTACGAGTGGTGCTTCAGCGGATTCGCCCCTTTGGTCGCGTCGCACACTCACTCGATGCCGGAGTTGATCTTCTCTGTAAACTCCCGCCGAAAACGTGCGAATTGACCAGACCGGATAGATTGCCTCACGCATCGCATGGTGTCAAGGAAGAAAGCCAGATTGTGATGCGTCAGAAGCACCGAAGCAAGTATCTCGCCCGTCATGTAGAGATGGCGCAGGTATGCGCGCGAATATCTGCGGCAAACCGAGCATGCGCAACACTCATCGAGGGGGCGCGCGTCCCTCGTCCAACGCGCGTTTTTGACGTTTAAGGGGCCGCGCGAAGTCAGTGCCTGTCCTGTCCTTCCGTTTCTCGTCGGAAGCACGCAATCGAACATATCGATGCCGCGCGCGACGCATTCAACCAAATCTTCGGGCGTGCCTACGCCCATCAGATAGCGCGGACGGTCGCGCGGCATTTGCGGCGCAATCTGCTCAACCACTTCGTACATCACAGACTTTTCTTCGCCCACGCTCAAGCCGCCGACGGCGTAGCCATCAAAGCCGATTTCAACCGTGCGCGCAAGGCTCTCGCGTCGAAGATCGAGATGCGTTGCGCCCTGCACAATGCCGAAAAGCGATTGACGACCGCTCAAATTTTCGGCAGCAGATGTTTCGCGCTCATCTCCTTTTTCAATTTCAACTTCGCTCTCGGTTAAGAGTCGTCCTGTATCCTGTCCGCCGCTTTGCAGATCGTCAAAGCGCGTGCGCGAGCGTCGCGCCCAGCGCGCCGTTAGCTCAAGCGAGTGCCGCGCCTCTTCATGCGTCGCACCGCCCGGCGCGCATTCGTCAAACGCCATCACAATCTCTGAACCGAGCGCGGCCTGAACTTCCATCGAGACTTCCGGCGAGAGAAAGCACAAGCGCCCATCAACGTGCGAACGAAACTCGACTCCCTCTTCTTTTATCTTGCGAAGCTTGCCCAAACTCCATACCTGAAAGCCCCCCGAATCGGTAAGAAGCGCGCGTCGCCATCCCGTAAACCGATGCAGACCGCCGCATTGACGAATCGTCTCTGTTCCGGGACGCAGCCACAGATGATATGTGTTGCCGAGAATGATGCGCGCATCGAGTTCTTCCGCCTCAAGCTCCTCGAACCGTATCCCCTTGACCGTGCCAAGCGTTCCGACGGGCATAAAGACCGGAGTTTCGATCTCGCCTCGTCTCGTCTGCAAACGCCCCGCGCGCGCCTCATCCTCTACGGCCAGAACGTCCCAGCCGAGCGCACCTGTACTCATCTCTTTAGCAACCGCATCATTTGAAATTGAATTTGTTCGTGAGGGAGTTTAGTTGAATTCGCCGCCTTTGACATCTTCGCGCGAAGCGGACGAATCAAAGTGCGGCTCGCGCTCGAGCCATTCTTCAACTTCGATGACGGGGAGGCGCACGCCAAAGGTCGTGCCCTGACCGTCGCTTCTGACATCGACGACCCCGCCGTGTGCTTCGACAAGCTCTTTAACGAGCGCAAGTCCGATGCCGAGGCCGCCATGTCTGCGTGTGGCCGAGCTGTCGGCCTGTCGGAAGCGATCCCAGATAAAGGGTAAAAATTCTGAGGGTATGCCTTCGCCCGTATCTTCGACTTCGAGCACAATCCAGCGCGTAGGCTCTTTGCCCGCATCGGCTTCAATGAGATTCGCGCCGTCGTTCAACAGCCGCGAGCGGATCGTGATGCGTCCCCCCTGCGGAGTAAACTTGATGGCGTTCGTCAAAAGATTCCAGAGCACCTGCTGAATGCGGTGCGCATCGGCGAGCGTGTGCGGGAGATTCTCTTCAATGTCGAGGCACAATTCGTGGCGACGCGCGGCGGCAGCCTGTCTTGCCGATCTGACGGCGCTCAACACAGACTCGTTGATATCGAGCAGCTCACGATCAAGACTGAGCACGCCGCGCTGTATGCGCGAGAGGTCGAGCAGATCGGAAATCAGCTGCGCGAGTGAAGTCGCAGAGGCGCTGATAGCGCTGACTCCATCCGCCAGGTCGCGTTCGGTGCGCAAGGCCTCGTGCTCGCTCATCAAATCTATCCAGCCCGTGATGGCCGTCAGGGGCGTGCGCAACTCGTGCGACATGTTGGCCAGA
>CBDUCU010000334.1:0-4846 GCA_965365725.1 uncultured bacterium
GGTCAGCCGCCGCGACTGCCACAGGCGCAGTGCCCGGCAACCGCACGACGCGTCTGCCTTCGGGGCCGAACCTCTTTAGCGACCCGGCTGCCGCCTTCGATGCCTACACGCACACGCGGCCCGGACAGGTCGGCAACCGCAACAACATTCGCGGCGACGGCTTCTTCCAGATCGATGCCGGGCTATACAAGCGTTGGGCTATGCCCTGGAGCGAACGCCACAACGTTCAGTTTCGTTGGGAGGTCTTCAACGTGACGAACACCGCGCGCTTCGATCCGTTCTTCGCGTCGGGAAGCTTGAACAGCCCTGACCCGGCGATCAATCCCAACTCGAACTTTGGGCGCTACAACGACCAGCTCACTCCGCCGCGCGTGATGCAGTTTGCTCTGCGCTATGAGTTTTAAGAGACTGTTTGAAAAGATAGCTCGGCTAGGAGCGAGATATTTGTAGCTCAGAACGGCAAATCATCTTCAAGCTCCGCAGGAGCGAAATGTCAGATACATTTCGCTCCTGCGGAGCTTGACCAATGAATTTAAGATTGCTTGCTCTACAAACATTTCGCCCCTCACGGGGCTTTTTCAAACGACCTCTAAGCTGGATGGCTCAATCGTCAGATTCCTCATCGGCCTTTCGTTGAGAGGCGAGCATGATTCGCCTCTCAACGAAAGGCCATCATCTGAAACAGCGTCATGAAAAGAATCAATAGATCAATACCCGCCGCCGCATCTCTGCTCTTGCTTCTCATTGCCTTCGTTTTCCCTGAGCGCGTCGAAGCAAAGGAGGCGCGCTTTTTAACGGGCAACGCGGCAGACGCAAAGCCGAAGCGCCTGCACGGCCCCGCTTATCACCTGCAGGGCGGAGGCACGGACGTTGACGCGGCGTTTCAATGGATGATTGACAAAGTGAGAGGATGCGAAGGCGATTGCGGCGTAAAGCTCGACGTGGTTGTGCTTCGCTCTTCGGGAGGCGACGGCTACAACGATTACCTTTTCAAGATGCATGGAGTTGATTCGGTCGAAACTCTCGTCATCAAAGACCGCGCCGACTCGATGAGCGCTCCGGTGCGCGAGACCGTTAGAAACGCCGAGATCATCTTTTTCGCCGGAGGCGATCAGTGCAATTATGTGAAATACTTCAAGGGGACGGAAGTTGAGCGCGGCGTAGAGCGCGTGCATTCGCGCGGAGGCGGTATCGGCGGGACGAGCGCAGGCTTAGCCATTATGGGCGAGGTAGCGTATGACGCATGCTCTGGCGGGAGCGCAAAGTCGGCTCAATCCCTGCGCAATCCTTATCACGCCGACATCACCTTCACGGACGACTTTTTCGATTGGCCGGTATTGCGCGGTGTAATCACCGACACGCATTTCGTCGAGCGCGACCGCATGGGGCGACTTCTCGTCTTCATCGCGCGACAGCTCAGGGACGGAAAATATAAGAGGATCACTGGCCTCGCCGTCGAGCGCGAAACTTCGGTCGTAGTTGACGCAAAAGGCGCGGCGAAGGTCTTGGGTAAAGGGCCGGTCTATCTTGTCGTCGGCGACCACAAGCCCGAGGTGTGCGAAGCGGGCGCGCCGCTCACTTACTCAAACTACAAACTCTGGCGTTTGCAGAGCGGCGCGAGCTTCGACCTCAGGCGCAGACCCACAACAGACTTCTATCTCGTAAGCGTTGAGAACGGAAAGATTACATCGAACCCTTACTGACCCGATGATTTGATCCTTACTGATTTGGCGCGCGCGCATAGAGTTCCGTCATCGCTTTGAGACGGTCGCGCAGATCGTCTGTGAGCACGCCTTCCTGAAATCTCCATGCCCAGTTGCCCTCCGCGCTCGCGGGCGTGTTCATACGCGCATCCGTGCCGAGACCCAACACGTCCTGCAACGGAATGATCGAAACTTCTGCGACCGACGACATCGCCGCGCGGATAAAGTCCCATTGAATTTCTGCGCCGTCTGAATCAAGATATTTCAAACAATACTCGCGCTCGCGTCTGAGTCGCTCTGCATCTTCATCCGAGTCTTCGACTGTGTGAGCGTCGAACCAGCCGCGCACGGTGTCGTTGTCGTGCGTGCCCGTATAAACGATTGAGCGGCGCGTGTAGTTGTGCGGCAGATGTGTGTCGTGCGGGTCGCCGCCAAAGGCGAATTGAAGGACGCGCATGCCGGGAAACTCGAATTCGTCGCGCAGAGCATGTACGTCGGGCGTGATCGTGCCGAGGTCTTCGGCGATGATCGAAAGCTCGCCCCCCAAAGCGCCGCGCAAGGTTTCAAACAGCTCACGACCGGGTGCATCCACCCAACGCCCCTGTTCCGCCGTCTCGTGCGCGGCGGGCACTTCCCAGTAGGCAGCAAATCCGCGAAAGTGATCGAGACGCAAAACGTCAACGGTCTTGAAAGTTTCACGCACGCGCTCAACCCACCACTTGAAATTTTCGGCGCGCATCGCATCCCAATCATAGAGGGGGTTGCCCCAGAGCTGACCCGTTTTGCTAAAAGCGTCGGGCGGCACGCCGGCGACCGCTTGCGGCGTACCGTCGTCTTCGAGCTTGAAAAGATTCTGTCGCGCCCACACGTCCGACGAGTTGTGCGCGACAAAAATCGGCATGTCGCCGATGATACGCACGCCGCGCTCGTATGCGTAACGCTTTAGTCTCAACCACTGCTCGAAGAAGACGAATTGATAGAATTTATGACGCTCGATCTCTTCTTTCATATCCTCGCGCGCAGACGAAAGAGCATCCTGCGTGCGATTGACCAGTCCCGCATCCCATGTGTGCCACGCTTCGCCGTTGTGTTTATCCTTGAGTGCGGCAAAAAGCGCCCAGTCTTCGAGCCAGGCGGCGGCATAGCCCTGAAAGCCTTCATATTCGCCGCGCAAATCATCGTCGTTGCTCTCCTTAAAATTATCAAAGGCCTTGTCGAGCAGTGCGCGCTTATGCTCGATCACTTTGCCGTACTCAACACGTTCTGCGGCGAAACCGGGCGTGCTGTTTAAATCTTCCTCGGTTAAGAGTCCGATGTCTCTGAGGCGTTCGGGGCTGACGAGATTCGTGTTGCCCGCAAAGGCTGAGAAGGCTGAATAGGGCGAGTCGCCGTAACCCGTCGGGCCGAGCGGCATAATTTGCCAGAAGGTCTGCGCAGCGCCCGCGAGCCAGTCGATAAACTTATAACTCTCGGCCCCCAGATCGCCGATGCCGAAGCGACCGGGAAGCGATGTCGGATGAAGCAGGATGCCGGATGATCTTTTGAGTTTCATAAGTTTTCAGTTTTGACCCAACAGCGCAAAAGCTCCGCGACGCTCCATGCCTGTGCGACGCACCCGCGCGCGGCAAACGGCGCAACGGCATCGAAGATTTCGCTGACCGATCCGATACACGCGTCGTTTAAGTGTGGAAGAAAGCCTTCGAGCATGCGTCGCGCGCCTGCGCGGTCGTCCAAGTGTGTTTTGAGATATGCATCAATGAATGGGCCGATGAGCCAGCCCCACACAGTGCCCTGATGATAGGCCGCATCGCGTGCGCGAAGGTCGCCGTGATATGTCGGCTTAAAGTCGGGATGATCGGGCGCAAGCGAACGCAGGCCGACGGGCGTTAAGAGTTTCTCCTGCGCGACACTAAGAACTGATTGCCAGCGCGATTCGTCAAGCACCGCGTTTGGCAGAGAGACGGCGAGCAGTTGATTCGGGCGACACGCCGAATCGTTTGCACCGTCTTCGCCGTCAACCACGTCGTAGAGATATCCGCCCTCTCGATACCAGAAACGTCGGTTGAATGAATCGCGCGCGCGCTCGGCATGTGCGGCATAGATTTTTGCCGCGTCGTCGCCGCTCGTCTCGCGCACCCATTTTTCCGCGAGCCGCAGCGCGTTGTACCAGAGCGCGTTGATCTCGACGGCCTTGCCGCGTCGCGGCGTAACGACCCAGCCGTCGCACTTCGCGTCCATCCACGTCAGTTGATAACCTGCCGCGCCTTGTCGAAGCAGGCCGTCGTTTTCATCAACGCCGATGCCGAACCGCGTCCCCTTCAGATGATGCTCGATGATGTTCGTTAACACGGGCAGAAGCGTTTCGAGCGTGAGCCTGTCGCGGGTCGCTTCGATATAGCGGTCAACGGCGTGGAAGAACCAGAGCGTTGCGTCGGCTGTGTGATAGAGACCGTCGTTGCTTCCGTCAGGAAACATATTCGGGATCAGTCCGTCGCGGACGTAATGGCCGAAGGTTCGCAAAATCCAGCCGGCTTCGGTGTGTCTGCCGGTCACAAGCGTTAAACCTTCGAGACTGATCATCGTGTCGCGGCCCCAATCGGTAAACCAATGATAACCGGCGATGACGGAGCGCACCTCTTCACCCGTTGCATGCGCGCGCGCCGCGCCCTCCTGTCGGCCCGAAGGCGTAATGACAAATTGGTCTGCGGCCAGCACGAGCTCTGCGCCGATGCCTCTACGGGCCGGTGTGTCTGCAGCGACGAGAAGACGCGCGCGCCGCTCGCCCTCTGCCGCCTGTGCCTCTTCCGGCGTGAGCGCGCCGATTGTCTCCCAATTCTCGGTCGAAGCGACGAGCGTAGCCGACGCATTTTGTGTGACATCGACGCTGAAATAACCGGGACTCCAAAGCTCGCCCGTGTGGTCGTAGCCGCGCCGCGCTTCGACACGATAAAAAAGATCGCGCAGCTTTCGCCCATCGAGCGCGAAGGTCGCACGCAGCCCGTAAATTTTTAGACGCAGAGGCGGGTATGTGTGCCCGGTCGAGATTTCAAGACGATCTTCGATTGATGTGATCGTGTGCGGCTCGTCAACGGTTTTGTTGACGGAGTCTTCAAGCGGGCGAAACTGCACGGCGGGTCGAAGCT
>CBDUCU010000335.1:0-4843 GCA_965365725.1 uncultured bacterium
TGCTGGAGGCGCCGTCGGCGACGCTGGCCGTCCGCAACCGCCTGCGCATCTCCCTGTTGGTCGGCTTGTGCGCGTTGCTCGGCGCGGTGACGTTCGAGTTCGTCGTAGTGCTCGTTGCTGACGCGTGAGCGGTAGCGCAGCGCGAAAAAGGTCGCGGAGGCAAGCGCGACGACAGCGACGATGGCGATGATGACGGGAGCCTTCTGATACCAGGGCTTCGTTTGTGTATTCGATTCGTCACCTAACATTTCGACTTACTCCTTATTCATGTTGTGCAGGGCGAAGGAAATCTTTCATCGCAGAGACCGGAGAGACACAGCTTTTATCTTTAAGTGTGTCTCTCCGGTCTCTGCGATGAAATCATACTCTTGCTTATCTGCCGATGGCGTAAAGATTCTGCTCGCCGCGAATAAAAATCTTGCCGTCGGCGACAGCCGGCGAAGCATAGACAGGCTCGCCCACCGAGTTTGTCTTGAGAACCGCGTGCTCAGGTCCGGCCTTGATGACAAAGGTGTCGCCGTCTTCACTCGTCAGAAGGATTTTGCCGTCAAACGCAACGGGCGACGCCGTAAACGATGCTGGCACGGGAACGCGCTTTCCTTCATAGACGAGCTTGCCCGTCTTGGCATCAAGACACGTCATGATGCCTTTGTCGGTCAAAAGATAGAGGTAATCGCCGTAGAGAATCCCGGACGGCACGTAGGCCGAACCCTTCTCATATTTCCAGACGACGTTGGGCGTGTTCGACACGTCGCCCGTTGCGCCGAGCTTGATGCCGTAAGTAATCTTCGTCGGATATCCGGCGGAGACGAAGACCATGTCGTTTGTGTAAACCGGACTCGGAATAGCATTGCTCTCAAGCCCCTTCGCGCGCCAAAGCTCTTTGCCGGTCGCTGGGTCGTAAGCGATGATGTTTTGGTTGCCGCTCGTGACAAGCTCGGTGCGCTTCGCGGTTTTGACGAGAACGGGCGTTGCCCAGCTCGCTTCGACCTTGCGCGGAACTCTCCAAACCTGTTTGCCCGTCTTTTTATCGAGCGCGGTGATGAATGACTTTTCTGACTCTTCATCATCGGCCTGAATGATGACGAGGTTCTCGTGGATGACGGGCGACGTGCCCGTTCCCATGCCGAGCGTGCCCAGCTTGCCGAGGTCTGCCTTCCAGGCCAGCTTGCCGTTGAAGTCGAAAGCATAAAGACCTTCCGCGCCGAAGAAGGCATAGACCATTTTGCCGTCAGTCGCGGGAGTCGAAGCGGCGTAAGAACTCTTGCGGTGGCGGTCGTCGTAAGGCGTGCCTTCCCACGCGGTGCGATCCCAGACGACTTTGCCTGTGTCGCGGTCAAAAGCAATGACCTTGAATTGATGTTTGCGATCAGCGCCGACGCTGTCAGGGTGTTTCCATTCTTTGCCCTCGATTTTGTGTGTGGCGGCCTTCGCACCGGGCACGGGCGCACCCTCGACAGCCGTCGTCACAAAAACTCGTTTGCCCCAGACGATTGGGCTGGAATGACCTTTGCCGGGCACAACAGCCTTCCACTTGATGTTTTTGTCGGCGGCCCACTCGTCAGGAAGATTGCTCTCAGCCGAGATGCCGAGACTCGCAGGCCCACGCCACTGCGGCCAATTCGGATCGGCTGTGCGCGTCGCATCGGCGGGCAAGTTGGAGAGAAAGAGAACTGCAAGGATGCAGCAGGTAAAAGCGATAGCGGTGCGTTTGAGACTTTTCACTTTGACGTTCCTCTGGATGAATGCGGTGGGCGGCAGTTGGTTGTTAGACACGAGCGGCGCTGGCTTTTATTCCACGTCGCGTTTAAGACAAATGTAATTAACATGGATGGACCGGATGAATAGGATTTAAGACAATCGATTGAGGATGAATGATGAATAAAAAGCACGCTGACTTTCATTCATCATTTCTTCCTTATCCTGCCTATCCTGTCCATCTATGTTAATTCTTCCTACTTTGTGGCCTTCGCGGGCGACGGCTCGCCGAAGGCATAGAGATGTTTGAGGCCGCGAACGATGAGCATGCCGTCAGAGACGGCGGGCGTTGCCATCATCACTTCGCCGACCGGATTAGTCGAGAGAAACTCATACTTCGGCCCGGCGCGAACGACGAAGATTTCGCCGTCCTCGCTCGAAAAATAGAGCTTGCCGTCGGCTGCAACGGGTGAAGCCGTAAACGCTCCGCCTTTGCCTGCGAGTCGCTCTTGAAACATGCGTTCGCCCGTCTTTGCGTTGTAGGCTGTGAGCACGCCTTGATTTGAGACCGTGTAGAGAAGCTCGCCGTAAGCGACGGGCGTGGGCATGTATGGGCCGCCGCGCTTTTTGCTCCACACGATAAATTCATTCGTCTCCTGATTCTCTTTGAGAGAGATGTCGCCCGTCGCCCCCGGCTTGATGGCATAGATGGGCTGGATCGGCGCATAACCGCTCGTTACGAAAATCAGGTCGTGCGCGATGATCGGAGTCGGAGTCGTAATCTCAGACATCGGGCCGAGCCGCCAAAGCTCTTTGCCGGTCGCGGGGTCGTAGGCGCGGATGGCCTTTGCGCCGCTTGTGATGATTTCAGCGCGCGTCTTACCTTCATAGATGGTCGGCGTGCTCCAGCCGGGAAGTTCGCCCGTGCGCATCGTCTTCCAGATTTGTTTGCCGGTCTTGAGATCGTAGGCGGCGATGAAAGAATCTTTCTGGAGGTCGGCCTGCACGATGACCATGTTTTTGTAGATGACGGGCGAGCTGCCATACTCCCATTGATAATCGGGGTCGTAGAACCAGCCCGCATCCAACACGCCGAGGTCTTGCTTCCAGAGAAGTTTTCCCGCAGTGTCGTAAGCATAAAGCCCGTGCGAGCCGAAGAGCGCGACGACGGTTTTACCGTCCGTTACAGGGGTCGAATCTGCGTGCGTCGATTTCGGGTGACGTTTGACCTTCGGCATCCCTTCGTAGGCCTTGCGATCCCACAAAATTTTTCCCGTGCGCTTGTCAACCGCAAAGATTACCCAGGTGTGTTTCGGGTCGTCTTTGACGGGCTCGACGTCGCCGTAGAGACCGTAGCGCGTCTCGTCTTTGGGCGCGCTGCTGATGGCGGTTGTAATAAAAATCTTATCGCCCCACACGACCGGCGAAGAGTGTCCGAGACCGGGAATAGGGATTCTCCACAAAACGTTCTGCCATTTTGTAGCGTCCCAACTGACCGGAGTCGTCTTGCCTTCGGCAACTCCGGCAGCCGACGGCCCTCGAAACTGCGGCCAGTTTTGCGCTGAAACGGACAAGGCCGAAACGAGGATGAGAAGGATGCTGGCGGAAAAAGAAAATGTGCGTTTCATTAGGGGAACCTCGGTTGAAAACTGTCCGTTGCCCGTAGTCAGTCGCGCGTTGTTTTCTCTACGAGACTTGAGTCTTTTGTCATGCGCGGCAACGTGGCTCAACGCAACAACGGACAAATGACTACGGACAGATGATTTCTCTATTCCACTTTTTTGAAGAGCGTTGTCGTTGCGCCCTGCTTGACGTTGATGCCGGTGATCTTGTCGGCTTCGACGACGATGGAGATGACAACGCCGTCGAAGTCTGTAGGTTTGAAAGTTGTCTTGTCGAGAGGGGTGAGCGCGATGGGCGGCTGCCCTGCGGGGGCGGCTGAGAGTTTGCCGTCCTTGAATGCGACGACTACTTCCGTGCCCTGCTCGTTTTTGTATTTGCCCGCATATGTTTGAAGAATCGCGGCATCGACTTCGGGCGGCGGTTGCGCGCCCGCTTTTTTGAGCGTCTCAATGATCTCGGTCTTTCCCGCTTTGTTCGCGGCGGCAAGCGCGGCAGTCAAGGTTTCGGGTTTTGCTCCGCCCTTATCGAGCGCGACCTGAAGCAGCGCGGCATTGCCTTCGCGCGCGCCCGTCAGAAGCACCGCGTCAACTTCGCCGCCGCCCTTTTCCAGAAGCGCGCGGACGACCTCGACATGCCCTTTATCGAGCGCCCACGTCATCGCCGTCGCGCGATAGAACGTGTCCTGAACTTTCACGTCCGCGCCGCGCTCGATCAGAAGTTTGACGACTTCGGTGTGGCCGCGTTCGGCGGCCTTGAAAAGCGCGGTCGCACCGTAGCGGAATTTGGCGTTTACGTCTGCGCCCTTGTCGAGTAGAGCTTTGACTGCGGTTGCGTCGCCACGCCGTGCGGCCTCATAGAGTTGCTCGTTCAGCTGCTGCTTAGCGTCTTGTTGTGCAAGCGCCGTCAAGGTCATGAGGACGAAGGCGGCAAAGAGGGAAGCGATTCTTTTGTGCATCATAAAAACCTCACTCCACGTTTTCAGGAGTCGCAGGGCGGGTGGTAAATTTAAGGAACTACAGAACGGCGAATTCTACACTCGTTAGAAACGGAGACGAAGACAAAAAGGTTTCTTTTTACAGACAATTTACATTATTTAACTGATGATGAGCGATAATAAAGGCAACGCTGAAACAATCCTTTGGGGTCTTGCGTCTAAGCTTTACGGCCATGCTTCAAAGGGGCTTCGCAGACGAGTGTTGACGTTGAAGCTAATCGCGAGCGGGTCGCTCGCCCCTTGCTTCTTTCAATCATTCAAACGAAAGACGAAAGAATTAGATGATTAACGCAAACTTCCCCCGTCGATTTCTACTGTTTCTCTCAATCATCCTTTTAACCGCAGCGCACGCGTTGGCGCAAGATGCGTCTCCGAACACGACGGATTGGGCCGAATGGCGCGGCCCGCTTCGCGACGGTCGCTCGTTTGAAAAGAACCTGCCCGTCAAATGGTCGCCCGCAGGCGAAGGGCTGGTGTGGAGAGCGCCTTACGGCGGGCGCTCGACTCCGGTCGTTTTTGGCGACCGCC
>CBDUCU010000336.1:0-4840 GCA_965365725.1 uncultured bacterium
AGTTCCTGCGCTCGGCGCGCAGCGAGTACGCCGCCTGCCTCGACGTGGTGAAGCGGCTGGCGATGGCGCGGCCCGATATCGCGTTCACGCTCGACCACGCCGGGCGGCGGGTGCTCGCGCTCCAGCCCGGCCAGGAGCTCGCCGACCGCGTCGCGCACGTCGTCGCGCGCGAACTCAAGGACAACGGCGTGGCGATTGATCTTTCCGGCGCATCCAACCGCGTCGATGCGACGAGCCTCGGTCTCAACGCTCTCAACATCGGCACGGGCGCAGGCAGCATCACCGGCAACCGCGCTTTGACGACTTTGACGGCGGCTGAAACGCTGACCTTCCAATCAATCGGCTCAAGCGGCGCGCTCTCCAGCTTTAGCGTTGCTCTCTCGATTGGCGCGACGGCTTCGGGCGTGCTCGACGCTATCAACAACGATGCCAACGTCAAAAATGCGGGCATCAGTGCATCGCTCGACAGCAGCAACAAGCTCGTCCTGACCTCCTCCAAGTTCTTTACCGTCTCATCGAGCGTTGCTGATGGTGCGGGACAGACAGGGATTGCGGGCGCGGGTGCGGCAATCAATGATGTTGCCATCTCCGGCGGCGCGAACAAGGCGACAGTCAACGTCAACGGCGCAGCCGGCACACCGGGTACGCAGACGCTCAGCTTCTCCGGCGCAGAGATCGGCTTCGGCGGAACGGCCAAAGACGTGACCTTTGCGGCCAACGCTACGGCAGCAACGGGCGCGGCCAACGCCATCGCAGCCGTCAACAGCGACTTGACCTTGCGCGCAGCCGGCGTTTTCGCCATCGCCAGCAAGGCCGACAGCTCGCAGGTTAGCTTCGTCTCTCTGAAGAACTTCAACCTCGCCGTCGCCAGCACTTCAGCCGTTGCTGCCGACAACAACATCGACACCCTCCAGACGGCGACCGCCGCTTCGGGCGCAACCCTGACGGGCGGCGCAACGGGTGCGAAATCTGCTCTCGACGCGATCAAGACGGCGGTTACGTCGCTCGGTCAGGTTCAGGGCACGGTTGGTGCCGGTCAGAACCGTCTCCAACAGGCGATTGATCTGGCGACCTCGCAGATCACCAACTTCCAGTCAGCCGAATCGCGCATCCGCGATGCGGACATGGCCGAGGAAGCTTCGGAGATGGCGCGCCTCAACACCTTGCAGCAGGCCGGCATCGCCGCTCTGGCGCAGGCCAACCAGGCGGGCCAGTCGATCCTCTCGCTGCTCAGGTAGTCGAAATAAATGGCAAGTAGCGCTTTACAGAAGCGTTGACTAAAGGTCAAAGGGCGAGTCTCTCACGAAAAAGAGAGGCTCGCCTTTAGGCCATTCACGAGAAACGTGGTGACATGATGCGTATCGAACCGATTTCAGACGCACAAGGCGGCACGACGACGATCGCGCCCGTCGCTCACATCGTCAAAACGCAGCACGTCGGCATCGCGCCCGAACATCAGGCGCAAATGCAAAGACGCGCGCGCGAGGAGACGACAGCGCAACACATTGACGAGCATGACGAAAGGACGACCGCCGCGCTGCGCAAGCTCGAACGTGCGCTGCGCGAAAGCAACATCCGGCTTGAGTTTACGCGCAACGACAAGACCGGCGGCATCATCCTCAAATTGATTGATGATAAGACCGGCGACATCCTTCAGCAGTTTCCTTCGGAAGTCTCACAACGTCTCGCCGAAGTTCTGGGCGGACTTCAAGGTCACGTCTTTAACCGCAAGGCTTAGAACGCGCGTGGCCGGGAGAAACAACTGACGCGCGAGCGATTATTATGGCTAACGGAATAAATTTTAGCGGCGTCGGCTCGGGCATCGACTTTGGCATGATTGCCGACGCGATCATGTTGCAGCAGAGTCGGCCTGTGGCGCAGCTTCAATCGCGCCGCACAACGCTCGATGGACGCGCGCAGAGCTTGCGACAGCTCAACACGCTGCTCGCCTCGCTGACCGAAGCCGCACGCACGCTCGACGACCGCACGCTCGGCACGAGCCGCGCCGCTACGTCTTCCGACACAAACATCGCTTCGGCGACGAGCACCTCCGACGCGCTTCCGGCCAGCTACACGCTCAAGGTCGTGCGGCTCGCATCGGCTCATGCCGAGTCCACCGGCAATTTTGCTTCGACCACTGCGACCTTGCTGGCGGGCGGCGAGACGAGCGTGACCTTGAAGCTGCGCACGGGCGGGGATTCCTCAAAGGACGTGCCCATCACGATTGGCGAGTCGAACAACTCTCTCGCGGGTCTGCGCGATGCCATCAACAACGCAAACGCCGGTGTGACCGCCGCCATCATCGATGTTTCAGGCAAAGGCACGGAGAATCGCCTTGTCCTCAACTCGAACATGACTGGAGCAAAAGGGCGCGTCGAGCTGGTTGACGATTCAAGCTCACAGACCTTTGCCGCACTCAATCTCGCCGCGCTCAACGCTGACGTAGAGGCCGGAGACTACACGGCGCTCGACGCAAAGTTTGAGTTAAACGGGCTGACGCTTTACCGGAGCGCCAACACCGTCTCCGACGCGCTCACGGGTGTGACCCTTAACTTGAAGGCCGCCGGGACAACTTCTGTTTCGGTCGCTGCCAGCACTGAAGACCTCAACCTCAAGGTGCGCTCGTTTGTCGATGCCTACAACGGTGTTCAGGAATTTATCAACGCTCAGTACAAGCCGGACGGAAAGGGCAAGCCCGGAGGAGTTCTGGCCGGAGACGTGACGCTGCGCAGCGTGCAAAGTCAGTTGCGCAACGCCGTCGGCGCGGACTTCAAGACTCAGGGCAGCGCCTTCTCGAACCTCACGCAGATCGGCATCGGGCGCGACGAAACGGGCAAGCTCAAGCTCGACACGGCGATGCTCGGCGATAAGCTCAAGACTTCTTTCGCGGATACAAAAGCTCTGCTCGTCGGGGCCGAACCGGCAACCGGACTCGCCAAAGCGATGCACAACTCGTTCAAGGCGATGAGCGATCAAATCACCGGCTCGGTGCAGGAAGCAATCAAGGGCTATACGTCTTCGGTCGCCAGTCTCGACAAGACAATCGCCGCGCAGCAGGAGCGGCTCGATGCGATGCGCGCTTCTCTAACGCGTCGCTTTAGCATCGTCGATGCAGCCATCGGACAGTTAAACGGACAGGGGCAGAAACTCTCGGGCGTGATCAGCTCGCTTCAAAGAAGCAACGACTCAAGCAAGTAAAGGCGTTTAAGAAAAGGCGTGACAAAGCCGATAAGTGAGGGGTCAGCCCGAGCCAGCAAGCGCGACGGCGACAAACGTTAAAACTCCGGCGACAAAGGAAACCAATGTACGGCAGGAATAAAGCTCTCGCTTCTTACGGACGCGTTGCAAACACAGAGACAAACCGTCTCCAGCAGGTCGTAATGCTCTACGACGGGGCAATCAAGTTTTTGCGTCTTACGGCCTCGGACATCGAAACGGGCAATCTTGCGGCAAAAGCCGAGCACTCGAACCGCGCGCTCGACATCGTCAGCTATCTTCAGTCGATCCTCGACTTCGAGCGAGGCGGCGAGGCGGCGCTCATCTACGATAATCTCTACAACGTCGTCACAGCGATCATCATTCGCGCCAGCGCCGCGCTCGACGCGTCGGAGATGCGACGCGCCGCAGACCTGCTCGCGCCCGTGCGCGACGCTTGGACGACCATTGCCGCCAATGAAATCCCCGTCGGCCCGACGGGCAGCATCGCGCACACAACCTCCGCCGGCACCGCGACGCAGACGCTCTCCGCGCTAAGATGAAAGACACTGCTTTGCTGCTTTCACAGATGGACAAGATGAGACGCGGCGCGGGGCGCAGCTCGCGTCGAATAGACGGCGTGCTCATCAATCAATCCGACACGCTGGCCGAACTGCTCGCTGCTCAATGCACCGACCTCGAACGCCTGCTCGCGCTCGCACGTCTTGAGACGCAGGCGGCTGAGAGAAGTGATTTTTCTGAGCTTCTGCGCGTTACTGAGGAGCGCGCGACCATCGGCGAGCGTCTCGAGGTTTATCACCGTCAGCTCGCCGAAGTGCGCGCCAGACTCGACGACACTGCGCTTGATGCGCACGGCGAGCGTGCGGCGCAAATCATCGAGCTTGCCGTCGCCGTCCAGACGCAGGACGCGCGCACGCGCCCGCTTCTTTTAGCCGCGCGTGCCGAGATCACCGAAGAGGGCGCACGCTCAGAGCGCCTGCGTCGCGGCGCAAGCGCCTACCTATCCGATGCACGCATGCCTGCATCCGTCTATGACACAAACGCCTAGAGCATGTCGTCTGCCGACAGCACGGATAAAGAGATACGCCTTCATTCAATCTGGAATGAAGGCGTATCTTCTTTTGCGTGTTGGAGCGCGGGCGCAGGCTTCAACGTGACGCACGCGCACAATCTTTTCAGCTTTCAGCTTTTAGTCTCAGTCGATGCTTTCTTGAGTGTCATTCCTCTGCGGCAGCCGCATCGCTCTCGCCTTCGTCGCCGACCTGTAGGCGTTTGAGCTTTTCGACGAAGGTGGTGCGCTTCATGTTGAGCAGTTTGGCCGCGCGCATCTTGTTGCCGCCCGCCTGCTCAAGCGACTTCAACAACAGATCGCGCTCGACCTGACCGACGACCGAATCGAAGTCGAGACCCTGTTCCGGTATCGGTTGGCTCGGCGCAGCCGCAGCAGCAGAAGTCTCTTTTGAGAGCACGGGCGTAATCCCCGACTCCGCGCCGCCCCTCACCTCTTCCGGCAAATCTTCAAGCCCGATCTCGGTTGCAGCTCCGGTGAGCGCGGCGGCCCGCTCCATCGCGTTTTGAAGCTGTCGAACATTGCCCGGCCAACGATAAGAGTTGATTGCTTGCC
>CBDUCU010000337.1:0-4836 GCA_965365725.1 uncultured bacterium
GCTTGCTCGACTGTCGGGGTGATGATGTCTTCGCCATTTGATTTGGCTTTGGCTTTGAACTGACGCGCAACAACGGGAGTTGATGCGCCCGGCGATTGCAACTGTACGTCGAGCGTGATTTCGTCTTTCGACTTGACGCTGGCCGATGCCTGCGCCGCAGTGTAAATGGCCGTGTGCGCGACAGAGCTTGCGACCGCCGCACCGTGACCGCCGTAGCCGCCCACAGATGCCGCACCGCTTAAGACCGCCGCGCCGCTGCCGCCGAACACTTTTCCGAAACCTCCGCCGCCGCCCTTTTTGTGCGAGACGTTGGCATGAACGACGTAATCACACTCTTTCTGTTTTGCTTCGGCATCGATCTGCGCCGGCAGACGCGCTTCAATCTGCACAAGCTCGATGTTGGGCCCTTTGAGATATTGAGACAAAGTGTTTTGAATCGCGCCGCCGAGGTGCTGTGCGTTCATCCCGTCGCCGACCGCGCCCGTCTTGACGGCGACGATGCCAAGCCGCACAACGCCCTCCCTTTTCGCGCCAACCGCCGCCTGCACGTTACCTGACGACTGCTGATTCATGTTCTTAACGCTTGCATCAAGACCCGTCTCGGATGCGCCGTCTTCATCATCGTCATTCGATGCAGCCATCGACTTCTGCATCGCCGCCGCGCTGTACATCTCGGATGCGTCATTGACCTGACGATAATCCGCCGGCACGTCAAAGAGCGACGCATCCAGAGTTGCCTGCGAGAGTTCGACTACTTCGCTCGTCATCACGAAGCTTTCGCTGCCGTCCTCGCCATACATCGTCGTTTTTGTCCAGACAGGATAACCTGTGCGCGCCGCGCCAATCTGCTTCGAGGTGTAACGATCCTGACAACCCTGTTTCTGCGACGCGCGATACGGTTGATAGTTGCGCGTGCTGTCGCATGCGAGTGCGAAGGCCGCGTCGATATACCAGCCGTCAACCGTCATCTTGCTTTTAACTGGCGAACACGCATCGGGCGAAGACTCGGTCGTCATCGTCGAGATGATATGGCGCGCGGTATAGCCAAACATCTGTTTTCGTTCGCCCGTGTCTTTGGTCGTAATGGTCGTCGTCACAAGACCGCCGCGCGTGACCGGCTCGGTCGGCGCGCCGGCGGTTGAGGCCGCAACCTGCGTCGCCGGTCCTTGCTCATAAGGGTTGACGATGTAGGTCTTGGACATGCTGTTGAGCTGAAGGTCGCGCCGCAGGTCGCACTGCTGGATGCTGACCATCGGATTCTGAGACATCTCGTGGCGCTGCCGCTTGCCCTTGATATAGGTCGTCTGCTCGCTCGTTTGACCCGACATCGTCTGTTTGGATTTAATCTTTACGTCGGCGTGCGAGACGACCGCGCAAAGAGACAGCGTCAGAAGCGTCGCCGCCGTTCTCAAAATAGCTTTTAAGCCTTTCATGGTCTTGCCACTCCCTTAATGAATTAGAACTGTTTGGAATTCAGGCGATGGAAGGCCGTGCTCCATCGGCCATTTGTGGAATCACTCTCGCATGTAACGCGAGAGTTTTCCGTAAGCGGGATCACACGCGCCGATATTAATCGCTTTGAGCTTTTGCCGAAAGAGTATTTGAGGTGGTATAAGAATCCACGTCAGCCAAAAACGCGGAAAAGCAATTAAAGATGATTCTTCAAATCCTGCATCACGCCGTCGCTCATCATCACCGCCATCAACACGGCGGCGCGCGTGCGTTCTTCCGCAAAGGGTCGAGGATGTAAAGCTTCTCCTTCAACTTCTTTTGGAAACACTAGCCGCCGCCGCTTCTCAAAGTACGGCGGCGGTTCTCTTTTTCGGGTCAAAAAAATGTTAGAGCCACTGGCAAAAATTCCGGGCGGGCTGCGCTATTACACGGGCGCGGAGGCTCGCCTGCGTCGCACGGCGGTCGCCTCTGCGATGACGGTCTTTGACGGCTGGGGTTATGAAGAGATCGTTACACCGACAATCGACTACTACGCACTTTTTGAGCGCGGCATGGGGCGCGAAGAGGCGAGCCGCGCCTTTCGCTTTGCAGACGCGGACGGTCGCCTGCTCGCGCTCAGGCCCGACGTAACTTCGACGGTTGCACGCGCCGCCGCGACGCTTCTCTCAAAACGCGCGCGCCCTCTCCGGCTTTGCTACGCCGCGCCCGTCTTTCGCCGTCACGCGCGCACGCAAATGGAATGGCGACGCGAGACCGTGCAACTCGGTTGTGAATTGATCGGGCCGACCGCGCCGCGCGCCGATGCTGAAATTCTGTCCGTCGCCTTTGAAACGCTTGAGCGTCTCCGGCTCGCAGGAAGTTTCTGCATCACTCTTAACAGCGTCGAGATTTTTAACGGCGTGGCCGAAAATCTCTCGCTCTCACAGCAAGCTCGCGAGCAAATGCGCGAGCTTTTGGATGTGAGGGCCGCCGCCGACCTCGAAGATTTTCTCGCCGCCAGACAAGTTTCGACGCAGGAGGAGCGCGCGGCCTTCGTGCGTCTGACGCGTCTCTCGGGCAAGCGCGAGATTTTGGACGAGGCGCGGCGGGTGCTGACCAATCCACGTTCGGTTGCTGCGCTCGATGCGCTCGAAGAGATTTGGATCGTCGTCGAACGGCTCGGATTAACCGAGTCATTCGAGATTGATCTCGGCGACGTGTCGGGCCTTGATTACTACACAGGACTGACTTTTAAGATTTACGTCGCGGGCGCGGGCGCGCGCGTCGGCGGCGGCGGACGCTACGACCGTTTGACGGAAAACTTCGGACGCGCCGAGCCGTCCATCGGCTTCGTCCTCGATCTCGACGCGCTCACCGAAGTCTTGCTGGCGCGCGACCGTCCAAACACACAAGATGAAAACTCAACCAACGGCGTGCAGCGCCTTCAGGCAGACGAGACGGGCGATGTTTTTGTCGAAGCACGCGAAAGACGCATGCGCGGCGAACGTGTGAAGATTGATTTCGGGGGATAAAACTTTTGTCGAGCTTGACCATCGCACTTGCCAAAGGGCGCTTGCAGGATGAAGCGTTAAATCTTCTCGCGCGTGCTGAGGTTCGTTTGAGTGACGAGGCTCTGCGCTCGCGACGGCTCTCGGTAGAAGACGAGAGCCGTACCTACAGCTTTATCTTCGTCAAGCCTGCGGACGTTCCCATCTACGTCGAGCACGGGATTGCCGATTGCGGCGTAGTTGGGCGCGACGTTCTGCTTGAGACGGAAGCAGACCTTCTGCAACCGCTCGATCTGCGCATCGGTCGTTGCCGCATCGCTGTGGCCGCACGCGCGGGCCAAAGTCTCGACGCTTTGGGCGCGCTGCGCGTGGCGACGAAATATCCGCGCACGTCTGCGCGACACTTTGGCTCGCGCGGGCTGTGCGTCGAGATCATCGCGCTCTCAGGCTCGGTCGAGCTTGCGCCCGTGCTCGGTCTTTCGGATTGCATCGTTGACGTTGTCGAAACGGGCACGACGCTCAAGGAGAACGGGCTGGCGGTAGTTGAAACAATTATTGAATCAACCGCGCGGCTCGTCGTCAATCGCGCCAGCTATCAGTTAAAAGCGACGCGCGTGATGAATCTGATTGAGAAATTGGAAGAAGCGTTGAAGGAGCATGAGCGACTTGATTGAAATTATTTATCAGCACACGCCTCAACGGCTAAAAGAGTTTCTCGCGCGCGTCCGAGAACGCTCGGTTGCGCTCGATGCGGATTTGACGAGCACGGTCGCGCGCATCATTGAAGCGGTGCGCACGCGCGGCGATGCGGCGCTCGTCGAATATACGGAACGCTTCGACGGCGTGCGACTCGCGCGCGAAAGCCTGCGCGTTGATACGGATGAGCTTTATCGCGTGGCCTCGCGTGCAGATGCTTCTGTTGTTGAAGCGCTGCGCGAATCAATCAAACGCGTCAGAGATTTTCACGAGCGCGAACGAGTTGAGAGTTGGGATTTTGAGCCTGCGCCCGGCGTGCGGCTCGGCCAGCGCATCACGGCTGTCGAACGCGCCGGGCTTTACGTGCCGGGCGGAACGGCCAGCTATCCTTCATCGGTTGTGATGAACGCTGTGCCCGCGCAGATCGCAGGCGTTGAGCGCATCGTCGTTGTCACGCCTCCGCGCACGCTTGCAGAAAACACGGCGGTCGCTGCGGCGCTGGTCGAGTTGAACCTGAACGAAGTTTATCAGGTGGGCGGCGCGCAATCGGTCGCCGCGCTCGCTTTGGGCACGGAAACGATTCCGCGCGTCGATAAGATTACAGGGCCGGGCAACAAGTATGTCGCGGCGGCGAAAAAACTTGTCTTTGGCATGGTCGGCATCGACTCGATTGCTGGGCCGAGCGAAGTCGTCGTCATTGCAGACGAGAGCAGCGACGCGCGTTTTGTCGCGGCGGATTTACTCGCGCAATCCGAACACGGCAAAGATGCATCGGCGATTCTCATTACGACGGATGAGAGGCTCGCTCAAAGCGTCGCTGCGGAAGTCGAACGACAGGCGCGCAGTCTGCCTCGTCTTTCAATCATTGCTGAATCGCTTGCGCATTACGGCGCGATTATTGTCGTCGAAGATTTGGAGGCGGCCTGCACGTTGACAAACGAGCTTGCGCCGGAGCACCTGGAGATTGTCGCGCGCGACGACGAGCGAATTGCCGCGCGCATTCTTCATGCGGGCGCAATCTTTTTCGGTTCATACACGCCCGAAGCCGTCGGCGATTATCTGGCGGGGCCAAACCACGTTTTGCCGACTGGCCGCGCCGCGCGATTTTCTTCCGCGCTCTCCGTCCATGACTTCACACGACGCACGAGCACATTACGCTACACGCGCGAAGAGCTTGCGCGCGCCGCGCCGCATATCGACG
>CBDUCU010000338.1:0-4835 GCA_965365725.1 uncultured bacterium
GTTGGCGGAAGGCCGCCGTGTGACTCCGGCGGATGCGCCGCTGATGGCGCGCATCGTTACGCCGAACGCTAGCCCGGCCATCACAGCCCCGCCCGGCTCACACCACTGGCGGCTCGCGGGTTTGGAGATTACGCAGGCCGGCGACCATTTCACTTACGATCTTGTCGCACTCGGCGACGGCGACAGCGAGGGGCCACAAGATGTGCTTGCGAAGGCTCCGCATAACATCCGTCTTGAACGCTGCTACCTTCATGCGTTTGGCGAGCGCACGCTGCTCAAACGCGGCGCGAGCTTAAATAGCGCGCATACGGAAATTGTTGATTCGCACATTTCAGGCGTAAAGATTGCGGATCAAGAGTCGCACGCCCTGGCGGCATGGAACGGCCCCGGCCCCTTCCGTATCGAGAACAACTACTTGGAAGCCGCAGGAATCAACATCCTCTTTGGCGGCGCCGCACCGGCCGCAAAAGGGTTGATTGCTGCCGACATTACGGTGCGCGGCAATCATATTGCCAAGCCTCTCAAGTGGAAGAAGGGCGATGCGTCGTTTGCAGGTGCGACGTGGTCGGTCAAGAATCTCTTTGAGCTAAAGAGCGCGCGGCGTGTGCTGGTGGAAGGCAATGTGTTTGAGAACAACTGGGCGCAGTCGCAAACAGGGTTTGCGATAGTTCTGACGGTGGGCAATGATTCGGGGCCATGGGCGCAGGTCGAGGATGTGACGTTTCAAAACAACATTATTCGCAACAGCGAGCGCGGGTTTGTCGTGCGTGCTAAAGACGACGCGCCCGGCTCTGGTTTGCGCAGGGTCACAATTAGAAACAACTTGATCGAAGCAATCAATGGCAGCCTGATACAGATTCTGCGCGGGGGCGAACGCCTCGTATTTGATCACAACACGGCACTGCACGGCGGCTCGGTGATTGTCTTTGCGTGGAACGCGGAGGGCGAATACAACGACGAGTTGCGTTTTACAAATAACGTCGTGAGCCACAATGCTTACGGCGTGCTCGGCGACGGCGGCCCGCTCGGCACGGCTGCGCTTGAACGCTACGCGCGTCGCTGGTTCTTCGCCGGAAACATCATCGCGGGGGCCGACCCTGCACGCTATCCGGCGAGAAATTTCTACCCGCCCGCGTTTGACTCGAATTTTTTTGTTGACGCAAAAAGGGGCGACTATCGCATCGCTAATCCAAAATTCAAGGGGCGCGCAACCGACGGTAAAGACCCCGGCTGCGATTTCGACGAGCTACACAAGGCGCTCGCATGGTTTTTGGCTTCGCAGGGAAAGAGCTAACGACGATGGCGAGCCGCAGCGAATATGACGGTTATGTGCTTAGTGAATGGGAGATGTTCGTCGGCGAAGAGTCGCGCCGCCGCGAATCGCTCGAAGCGGTGGCGGAACTCGACGTGCGGCGCGTGCTCGACGTTGGATGCGGCGCAGGTCAAGAGCTTTTGCCCTTTGCGCTTGAGCGCGGGGCCCGATGCGTCGGCATTGATGTAACGGCAGAAGCGGGGCGTGCGGGAAGACGAATGTTCGCCGCGCATGCGCCTCAGGCACGCGTCAATTTTGCGCGCGCCGCCGCCGAAGTGTTGCCCTTTGCCGATGCGACCTTTGACGTTTGCATCTGTCGGCTCGCGCTGCCTTATACGGACAACGCGCGCGTCATCGCAGAACTCGCGCGTGTGTTGCGTCCGGGCGGCTTGTTGCTGCTAAAGATTCATCACGCGCGCTACTACGCCGCAAAGCTCTGGCGTGGCCTGCGCTCGGGGCAAGTGCTCTCAGCCGTGCATGCCGCGCGCGTTCTTGCGGCAGGCTCGATTTATCGTCTTACAGGCCGCCAGCCACGCTCGCGCATACCGAGCCGCGAGACATTTCAAACTCTCGGAATGCTCAGCCGCGAGCTTGAACGCTGCCAGCTCGACGTCGTGCGCGAGATGCCCGACACAAATTCGCTGACGCCTTCATTTTTAATCCGCAGGCGAGAGACATGAGCGGGCTAAAACGATTTCACTTGATGATGGAATAAGAAACTCATCTCTTCCTGACGACCATTGTGAGATTGGGCATCAACGTAAATCCGAAAAGCCGCCACGTCAATTTCTGCGTCAGGCGAGCCAGCTTCTTGAGCGTCATCAAACGGCCTGCGGAGAGCGCCGAAAACCATAAATCCACGCGGTCGCGCATGCCACGCCGAGATGGCTCCAAAAGTTGAGCTTCGGAGCCAAGCACGCGCATCACTTCGCGCTCGGTCGCACCTCTGATGCCTTTGCGTAAAAGCTCCTCGTTTGTGGGATTCGTCCCGACCCTGTGTGCGGCGTAGCGTCTGGCAAGACGCATCGCCGCTTCAGCCGGCAGATAGTTGATTAGCGGCAGACCCGTCGTGTGACCTTCGGTCGGACACCACAGGTTCGGAGTTTGATTGAGGAAGAGATGCCCGCCGCGCTTGACCGCAGCCCACACTTTCGGCGTGAGCGTGAGCCTTTCTTCGGGAAGCAGATGTTCAAAAACGGCGCTCATGACGACGAAATCAAACTCTCCGAGATTGGTCGGCAATTCGGTCCCGGAGGGCGATTGCAGAAGACGCACGTTCTTTAGATTGTAGTGTGCCGCGCGCGCGCGTGCGATGCTCAGCAGGTCGGCGCACAGCTCAACGCCGACAATCTCTGCGGCGGGAAAATTTCTCGCAAGGATTACCGTTGAAGCTCCGCTCCCGCACCCGAAATCGAGAATTCTCTTGTCCCGAAAATCTTCAGGGTCGAAATATGCCGTGATGTCCCCAACGAGATCGCGCTCGACATAGTCTGCATGCTCATCGCGATTGAGCTCGTCGCAAAGATAGTCAGCGCCTTTGACTTCCAGAATGAGACGAATCAAATCTTCCGGGTAACGCGTCAGACACTCGCGGACGGGGATAAAGAAATCGCCCTTTTTGGGTTCGACGCTAATGCGCCTGTGTCCGTCCGTCTGCAGCGTGATGGCGATGTGCGCTTGAGGATGATCGAGTATGAGGGGAGGGGCGGAGGCGGCGGGCGGTTCTATCAAATTGCTGATCTCCTCTCGGCGTAGCGGTTGGCAGGAACTCTTTTTTTCGCTTACGGGATGAGGACGGTCTGTGTTGACCGCCTCAAGTGAAAGAGTGAAGCGGCGGCGTGTGGAAGTCAAGAATATTTCCAGCGCGCGAAAATTTTTGGATGCTCGCGGCGACTTTGCCGATCAAATTTTGGCTTTGTAGAGATTCACACAGTGACAGCTTTCGGCACTTGCAAGTGACGTGAGACGGCATCTCGCTTTTCATGAATCGTCAGGAATTTGCAGAGACGCGCTGCACTCTTCTGTTGTCACTGATTGGCTAAAATTCGGTGCATGGATTGTCAACCGCAGGCGACAATTTCTAAGTTCAAGAGCGCGCTAAGTTTCCCGCGTCAGACGCATGTAGCGCAGCCCTTTGTGTCGCTTCCGGTTGACAGCCGCCTCTGATGCGGCAGAGCAAAAGAGCCTGCATCAATGCGCGCTTCCATGAATTGTTACGACAGGCATGCGGCTTGCGATGGTTAAGCCGCGTGAGTTGGATGGCCGTCCGGTGCGGACGGCATCGGGTAAGATAGAAAAGCATTCATAAATGACGAACACGGGATTCAACCTCCCGCCCCGCCGATCTTAAAGATGTACAGACGGAATAGCTCCTCACCTGAACCCCGCAGCGCTTAGGCCGCCAGCGGGGACGTGTGCGTCATCAAAAAATTCCGCCCTCCAATTATCAGTTGACATAAGGTGATCCGCCGCTCTTCCGAATTTGAGCACGGTCTTCACCGATAAAGGCACCCCCGCAGCGATGCGGGTCCGCAAAGCCAGGAGTCTCGGCGCAGATAAGCCCGAGATCGTCCGGTTGCCGAAGGAGATTTAGCCGTGAACGTTTCGAGAGTGTCCCCCGCCCGCTCCCACCATCTTCTTTCCCCTCAAACAAAGTTCTTCCACGCAATCAGGCTCGCCGCCCTTCTGCTGATCGTCGTCGCTTTGCAGGCGACCGCACGCGCCTCTTCGATCAACGTGCCTGCCGGAGGCGATCTGCAGGGAGCAATCAACCGTGCCGTATCGGGCGATGAGATCGTGCTTGAAGCGGGCGCAAGCTTTGTCGGCAACTTTTTCCTGCCCGTTAAATCAGCCGACGCTTTTATCACGATTCGCTCGTCGCGCTCGTCGGAGCTGGCGGAAGGCCGCCGTGTGACTCCGGCGGATGCGGCGCTGATGGCGCGCATCGTTACACCGAACGGCGACCCGGCCATTATCGCTCCGCCAAACTCACATCATTACCGTCTCATCGGACTCGAAGTTTCGCAGTCCGGCAAGTTTATGGTCTATGACCTTATCCAGCTTGGCGACGGCGATACCAACGGGCCGCAGGACACGTTTGAAGAAGTGCCGCGCTATTTTCAAATCGAGCGCTGCTATATCCACGCCTTTAACGACGCAACGCCGCTCAAGCGCGGCATCGTCCTCAACAGCGCTCATACATCCGTCCTTGATTCTCATATCTCCGGCATCAAGGTCATCGGACAGGATACGCAAGCTATCGGCGGTTGGAACGGCTCGGGGCCGTTTCGCATCGAGAACAACTACCTGGAAGCGTCAGGGGAAAACATCCTCTTTGGCGGCGCGGTTTCAGCAGTCGATAATTTAGTACCGTCCGACATCACCATCCGCCGCAACCATTTCTTCAAACCACTCTCCTGGAAATCCGACGACCCTTCGTTTGCAGGAACAGTCTGGTGCGTTAAAAACCTCTTTGAGCTAAAGAGCGCGCGGCGTGTGCTGGTGGAAGGCAATGTGTTTGAGA
>CBDUCU010000339.1:0-4819 GCA_965365725.1 uncultured bacterium
CCCCGGTTGCGTCGATATAGTAATGCCGCCACGAATTGACGGCTTCAGGAGTGCCAGGAGTGGCAATGCCGACGTAATTGCTCTGCGGGGTGACGGGATCAGGCGTAACTGTAAAAGCGTAGCGGGATTTATTGCCTGAGCGCAGGGCTTGGTCGTTGAAGAAATATGCGTTGCCGAGGACGGCGAGGCTTGCATATTGACCCTGCGAAGTGCGATGCGAGGTCTGGCTTGAATGGATGAGGCGGAGGGAACTGATGGCCGAGGCCGAGCAGGCGGCCTGTCGGCTGTGCATCAGATTGGGGATGGCGAGCGCAGCGATAATGCCGATGATTGAGACGACTATCAGCAACTCAATGAGGGAGAAGCCGCGCGCGTTTTGTCTTGGGGAAGATGGTTGCATAGATGGCTCAGGGAAAATCCTCTCAAGTATCGACGCACGATTGGTCGCGCGTGTTGCAGGCTGCGAATGAGCAACGTGCATGCCATAAACTACGAACAGTGTAATCAGATTTGTAATGATCGGTGGTGTTGAGACATCAAGGTGAGACGTGACGATTGCTGTTGAGCGCGTGAGCGCCGCGTCAGAGACTCATCCCTCGTTGAATATATAAACGTTTATTCGTGCGGCGCACACATCGGGTCGTCTGCCCGGCGCTCTCAGCGCAGGGATGCGCGAGCTTACTCTGCGCCGCCGCGACCGGCTGCGTCTGAGCGAAGCTGCGCGGTGAGGCTGCGGATGCCGTGCTTGTCGAGAAGATGGCGGAGCGAGCGGACGGAGAGATGGAGGATTTCGGCGGCGCGCGTCTGATTACCCCCCGTGCGTTGGAGAGCTTCGAGAAGGTAGTTCTTCTCAAGCTGTTCGAGATGCGCAACGAGGTTGAGTCCTTCATCGGGCAGCTCAAAGGCCGAAGCGGCGGCGCGCACAGGGTTGTAATTGGTCACGGACTGCGGAAGCGAATCGGGCTGAATCATGTCGGTGCGCTCAAGCGCGACGGCGCGCTCGATGGTGTGCTCAAGCTCGCGCACGTTGCCCGGCCATGAATAACGTTCGAGCAGTTCGGTTACTCGCTCCGAGACCGAGACCGAACGACCCGTCTGCGCGCAGAATTTTTGGACAAAGTGTTCGATCAGCGCCGGGATGTCTTCGCGTCGTTCGCGCAAAGGCGGAAGCTCAATCGGGATGACCGAGACGCGATAGAAGAGGTCTTCACGAAACGACGCTTGTTTGACCATCGCGGCAAGATCGCGGTTCGTCGCGGCGATGACGCGCGTGTCGATGGCCGACTCTTCGTGTGCGCCGACGGGGCGCACCTTGCGTTCCTGCAGGACGCGCAGAAGCTTGACCTGCATTGTCGGCGACATCTCGCCGATCTCGTCGAGAAAGATTGTTCCCTTGTCGGCGGCCTCAAACAGCCCTTTGCGGTTGGTCGTCGCACCCGTAAATGCTCCGCGCACGTAACCAAAAAGCTCCGACTCAAGCAGCGTCTCGGTAAACGCTCCGCAGTTGATCGGCATAAAAGGCTTGTCCGAGCGCGGAGAAAGATTGTGGATGGCGCGCGCAACCATCTCTTTGCCGGTGCCGGATTCACCAGTAATCAGCACAGTCGATTGAACTTGCGCGACCGTCTCGATCATCTGATAGACGGCCTGCATGCGCTGCGAATGCCCGATGATCTGATCGAGCCGACCGCGCTCGCGCTGCGCACGTTTGAAAGCGCGGTTCTCTTGAAGAAGGCTGAGACGCTCGAGCGCCTTTTCGACGATCAACTTTAATTCGTCAACGTCGAAGGGTTTTTGGATAAAGTCGTCTGCGCCGAGCTTGAAGGCTTCGCGCGCCGTCTCAACCGTAGCAAAGGCCGTCATCATAACGACCCCCGCATCGGGTAAAAACTCTCTCGCCGCGCGCAAGAGCTGGATGCCGTCCATATCGGGCATCTTTACGTCGGAGATAATCAGATCGGCAGGCTCCGAGCGCAAAAGCTCAAGCGCACGCCGCCCGTTTTCCGCCACGCGGACATTGTGCCCTGCACGCCCAAAGACAAGCGACAAGAGTTGCCGCATGCCCTGTTCATCATCGACGATCAGAAGGTTAGCCATGTTTGGAATAATGATTCTGGATGCTATGCGCGTCAGACTTCAGCTCTGCTTTTCGGGCAGCTCGACCGTAATCGTCGTTCCGTGCCCTTCGCGGCTGCGCACGTTGATTGTACCACCGTGATCGCGGATTATCTGATAGACGATTGAAAGTCCGAGTCCCGTGCCGCCGGTTGTCGAAGACGAAAAAGGCTCAAACAGACGCTCGACCTGCGCGGGCGACATCCCTGCGCCCGTATCTTTGAAGATGATACGGATGCGCCCTTGTGCGAGACGCTCCATCTCGGCGCGGAGCGTGCCGCCTTCGGGCATTGCGTTCAAGGCGTTGCGCGCAAGATTCCAGAAGACCTGTTTGATTGCATTGGCATCGGCCAACGCCGTCAGAGGCTCGTCAGGCAGCGACTCTTGGATGGAATGCTCCGGACGCGTCTCAGGACTATGACGCAAAAGCGCGAATGTCTCGCGCAGAGGCTCGCGCAAATCTACCTCAGAGAGCGCGACGGGGCGCGGGCGCGCGTAGGTCAGAAAGTCTGTGATGATGCGGTTAAGCCGGTCTGATTCGCGCAGGACTATCTCCATCAGTTCCTGCCGCAGAGGGTCTTCTTTGAGATCATCACGGAGAACCTGAATCGAGCCGCGCATGGCCGCAAGCGGATTGCGTATCTCGTGCGCGATGCCCGCAGACACTCGCCCCACAGCCGCAAGCCTGTCTTGCCGGCGCGCGGTCTCTTCCATCGAGCGCACATCGGTTAAATCCTGAAACGTGATGACCAGACCCGTCGTCTCGCCGCCCTCGGCTGAAAGCGGCGAGACGCTGTAACCGAGACGAACGCGAAAGCCTTCCGCCGTCAAACATTCGGCCTCGAAGCGCGGGCTTGCTTGTCCTTCGGAAGCAGCGTGCAGCGATTGCTCGATCTGCTGTTTGATATCGCCGAAAAGAATCGACACGTCCTCGCCGCGCAAATCTGCGGCGCGATAACCGGTCATCTCTTCGGCGGCAGCGTTCGCCGTATAGATGCGACGTTTGAGATCGGTCGTCACTACGCCCGAACGAATTGATTCGACGATGCGCTCATGCAAACGACGCAAGTTTGCGAGCGCGTGCGCCGTCTCCTTGAGCTGCACGTCGGAACGCGTCTGTCGTTCGGCGAGACGCGCGGCGAGAAGTCCGACGACGAGAAAAGCGACGGCGTTAAGGCCCGCCGTGCCGAGCGCTTCGCCGAGCGGCACGGTTGAAACCTCGCTCGCCGGACGTTCAAGCCAACCGCGTGAGATCGAAATGATCGAGATTGTATAGAGCAGCGCGCAACCCGCAGCAGTCAAAAGCGCTTCGCGCGCGCCGAGAAAGACGCTTGCCACCGAGATGACGACCAGATAGAGCGCGGCGTAAGGCGAATGCAGATCGCCCGTCTCGGCGACGAGCCACGTAATCAGTAGAACGTCTATGAGAAACTGCGTGCTGGCCTGAAGTCCGAGCTTGACGCGCGTAAATCGCAGGACGAATGAATAGATGAGAGTGAGGGCCAGGACGATGGCGCTGATGGGCAACGCGCCGCGCAAGGGTACGCGCGCCGGCCCGTCCTGCAAAAAGAATCGCGTCCAAACGACGCTCGCGCCGAGTAGAAGCGCGGCGGTGATGAGACGGCCCGCAATCAGCCACCACAGGCGACCCTTGAGCCCGCCCTTTAATGCGCCTTTTTGCGTTTGCTCGTCTCGCTCGGACATTGTTGCTTAGCCTAGCACAAATGCCGCCGCACGCTCATAATGCGAAACAAAACTTTAAGGAGATTTGCGAGCGATGGATTGGCGCGTGATCCTGACGACTTTCGGTGTGATATTTCTGGCGGAATTGGGCGACAAGACGCAGCTTGCGGCGATGACGATGGCCGCGCAGACCAAACGTCCCTGGGCGGTGCTGATCGGCGCAACGGTTGCGCTCGCGTGCGTCTCCGCGCTCGGCATCTTCGTCGGCGCAGCGCTCGGCCACTATCTCAATCTGGAATGGATCAAACGCGCGGCAGCCGTCCTCTTTATCGTCATCGGCGTATTGATGCTGTTTGGAAAGTTCTGAACAACTGTCCGTTGTCAGTAGTCCGTTGTTCGTCGTTTATGAGCAATCTAGTAGCTCAATAAAGATGAAGATAGCGACGGACTGCTGACAACGGACAGCTGACAGTTAAGAAGCTGCGGCGTTGCCTGATTGCTGTCCGCGCTTGTCCATCGGGACATAGTCGCGCGTGCGCTCGCCGAGATAAATCTGTCGCGGACGAGCGATCTTCTGGTCGGGGTCGTTAAGCATCTCGTTCCACTGTGCGAGCCAGCCAGACGTGCGCGGGATGGCAAACAGCACGGGGAACATATCGACCGGAAAACGCATCGCGCGATAGATAATCCCTGAATAGAAATCAACGTTCGGGTAGAGACGACGCTTGACGAAATATTCGTCTTCGAGCGCGATGCGTTCCAGCTCAAGCGCAAGATCGAGCAGGGGGTCTTTGCCCGTCACATCGAAGACTTCGTAGGCAATCTGTTTGATGATCTTTGCGCGCGGGTCGTAGTTTTTATAGACGCGGTGGCCAAAGCCCATCAGACGAAACTCTCCGGCCTTGACGCGCTTGACGTATTCAGGGACGCGTTCAACCGACCCGATCTCGTTGAGCATGCGCAGGACGGCCTCGTTCGCGCCGCCGTGGAGCGGGCCGTAGAGCGCGGCGGCCGCGCCCGC
>CBDUCU010000340.1:0-4811 GCA_965365725.1 uncultured bacterium
GCCGAGAGACGATCTCAGATTTGAATCGTCGAGTGCCAATGTCGTCCTTTTTGATTTAATATGCAGTTCCTGTTGTAGATGGATAGCAAGGACAATTTCAAAATCATGAAACAGAACATCAAGCCTATTGCCGTGCGCGGCCTTCTGGCGGCGCTGCTTTGTCTATCACAATTGATTCCGATTGCTGGACAGACGACCGCCACTGCCACCGCGCCCGCCGCTCCGCGCGACGAGCGCCTGTGGAAGAAGGCTTTGGAGATTCACCGCAAGGCAATCGTCATCGACGGCCACAACGACATCACAGAGATCATGGTCGATACGGGCTACGATCTCGGCACTCCGTCAAAAGGCAAATACCACACGGACCTCGCGCGTCTGAAGGCGAGCGGCATGACGGGACAGTTTTTTTCCGTTTATGTGGGCCGACAGTTTGCCGCGCCTGATTTCATCTCAAAAAACTATCAAACGCGCGGCGGCTCGGCCCGTCGCGCAATAGACCTCATCGACGTTGTCTATCGAATGGCCGAGAAGTATCCAAATGACCTTGTGATGGCGACTTCGACAGCCGACATCCGCCGCGCGAAAAAACAAAGGAAGGTTGCGGCGCTAATGGGCATCGAGGGCGGGCATGCGATTGAGAACTCTCTGTCGGCGCTGCGCGTCTTTCATCGTCTCGGCGTGCGCTATATGACCCTGACGCACAACAACACGAACGAATGGGCCGACGCGTGCTGCGATGCGCCGCGACACGCAGGGCTGTCGGATTTCGGTAAAGAGGTCGTCGGCGAGATGAACCGCTTGGGGATGTTCGTCGATGTCTCGCACGTCTCTGACGAGACGCTGGCAGACGTTTTAGACGTTGCGCGCGCGCCCGTCATCGCGTCTCATTCGTCGGCGCGCCATTTCTCAAATCACAAACGCAATATCCCGGACGACCTCTTAAAACGCATCGCGCAAAACGGCGGCGTGGTGATGGTCAACTTCTATCCAGTCTTTCTCGATGAAAAAGCGCGCGTTGCCGGACTCGAAAGAGAAGCGCGATTGAGGCCCGAGCGCGAGCGGCTCAACGAGCTTTACAAAAACGACCCCGCCCGGCTTGAAGAGGAGTTGAACAAGCTCAATTCGGCGAACCCTCTGCCCGGCACAACGCTTACAATGCTCGTCGATCACATCGAGCACATCGCGCGCGTCGCAGGCATCGACCACGTCGGGATAGGCTCTGATTACGACGGCGTGCCGAATCTGCCCGCCGGCATCGACGACGTAGCGAGCCTGCCCGTCCTAACCTACGAGCTTCTGCGTCGCGGACGAAGCGAGTCGGACGTAAAGAAGATTCTCGGTGAGAATTTGATGCGCGCCTTTGCCGAAGTCGAACGCGTCGCGCGCGCGTCCGGGCGCACGATTAGCGGCGAGGGAAGCAAAGCCCGGCTTGAAGACGCGAAGAAGTAGAGCGCGTCGAAGCAGATGATGCGCGTGTTATAATCGCGCCGTCCCATAATGAATCTGGCAGGCATTTACATACACGTCCCGTTCTGCCGCTCGCGCTGCTCTTACTGCGATTTTGCGACCGGCATGTACGAGGGCGCGCTGGCCGAACGATACGTCGGCGCACTCGTCTCTGAGATAGATGCGTTTGAGCCGGGCTATGCCCAAGCGCACGTTGACACAATCTATTTCGGCGGCGGCACACCCTCTTTGCTTACGCCCGCACAACTTGCACGTATACTCGAAGCCCTCCATCGACGCTTTCGCGTGAGCGCGGATGCGGAAATCACTTTGGAGATGAACCCCGGCACGGTCACTCCTGAACATTTGCGCGAGCTGCGACAAATAGGCGTCAACCGCGCGAGCTTTGGCGCGCAGACCTTCGACGACCGCGAGCTTCAGCGTCTGGGGCGCACGCACACGGCGGCGGACGCGCGGCGCACTTTCTGTGACTTAAGAGAAGCGGGTTTTTCAAACATCAGTTTTGATCTGATAGCGGGGCTGCCCGAACAGACGCTTTCGGCCTGGTCGCACAATCTCGAAGAGGCGCTTGCGCTTCGTCCCGAACATCTCTCGCTCTATCTGCTCGAAGTTCATGAGGGTACGCCGCTCGCCGAACACATCCGGCGCGGAATGTGGCGCGCGCCCGACCCGGACCTCGCCGCAGAGATGTACACGCATCTCATGGAGAGAACACGAAACGAGGGCTACGAGCAATACGAGATTTCAAATTTTGCGCGGGCGGGGCATGAGTCGCGTCACAACGTCAAATACTGGACGGGCGCGCCCTACTACGGCTTCGGCTGCTCGGCACACTCTTTCGACGGGCGTACGCTTCGTTGGTCGAATGAACGCGACGCAAACCGCTACGTCCGACTTGTCGAATCCGGCGCAAGCCCCGTCGTCGAAAAGACTCTGCTTGATGAAAGCGACGCTTCCGCCGAGTCGCTCTTTCTCGGCCTGCGTCTCCTGACGCGAGGCGTTGATCTGGCCGCGCACCGCGCACGTTTTCAGAGAGACGTGCGAGAGCTTTACGCAGACGAGCTAAAAAGATTCAGCGACGCCGGTCTCGTCGAACTCAAAGGCGACTGCCTGCGCTTAACGCATGCGGGCGCGCTCCTCTCAAACGAAGTCTTTGCCGCGTTTGTGTAAGAGCTGTTAGCCGTTAGCCATTAGCTAACAGCTAACAGCTAACAACTAACAGCCTTTATGATCGATCTCAGAAGCGATACGGTAACAAAACCAACGCCCGCGATGCGTCGCGCAATGGCCGAAGCAGAGGTGGGCGACGACGTGTACGGCGAAGACCCGACGGTCAACCGCTTGCAGGAGCGCGCCGCAGAGATGTTGGGTAAAGAGGCCGCACTTTTTGTCCCGACCGGCTCGATGGGCAATCAGATCGCCGTCAAGCTCCACACGCGGCCCGGCACCGAAGTCGTCATCGAAGAGCGCGGCCACATCTATAACTATGAGATGGCAGCGATGTCTGCGATTTCAGGCGCGCTCGCGCGTCCCGTCAAAAGCGCCGACGGCACTGGCATCTTGCGTTGGCAAGAGATCGAGACATCGGTTCACGGCGCGGACGCAGCCTACTATGTTGCGCCGACAAGTCTCGTCTGCATTGAGAACTCGCACAATCTCGCGGGCGGAAGCATCTACACGCGCGCGCGCACGCAGGAGATTTGCGAAGGCGCGCATCGCGCGGGCCTGCAAGTTCATCTGGACGGCGCGCGCATCTTCAACGCAGCAGTTGCGCTCAACGAGCCGGTGGCCGCGCTTGCTCAGCCCGCCGATTCCGTCATGTTCTGTTTGTCGAAAGGCTTGGGCGCGCCCGTCGGCTCGCTGCTTCTTGGCACGCGCAATTTTATCGAAGAGGCCAGACGCTGGCGCAAGCTTCTGGGCGGTGGAATGCGACAGGCGGGCGTGCTTGCAGCCGCCGGACTAGTCGCTCTCGAAGAAACGCCGCCGCGTCTCGTGGAAGATCACATAAACGCGCGCAGGCTTGCCGAAGGCGTTGCAGAGCTTCCGGGCGTGCGCATCGAACCTGAACGCGTGATGACCAACATCGTCATCTTCGACGTGTCGGAAACCGGGCTTTCATCCGAAGAGATCGCACAACGTCTGGCGCGCGAACACAAAGTTCTCTGCGCAGGCTTCGGCCCATCGATCCGAATGGTCACGCATTACGACGTTACGCGCACAGACATCGAAGCCGCGCTCGATGCGTTGCGTTCCGTCATAAAAGGATAACTGACGACGGACAGCCTTTATGTCTCTTATCATCGCCATCGACGGCCCTTCGGGTGCGGGCAAATCAACTCTGGGGAGGATGCTTGCGCGCGATTTGGGGCTGCTCTACATCGACACGGGCGCGATGTATCGGGCCGTTGCGCTCGCGGTGACCGAAGCAGGCGTGAGCACGACCGACGCGGCGGCGGTCGCCGATGTTGCGCGGCGTGCGGAGATAACGCTTTCGGGCGATCCGGACTCTTTGCAAATCCGTCTGAACGGGCGCGACGTGTCGGGCGAGATACGCACCGAGCAGGTTGGTCATGCCGCATCGGTCGTCTCAGCTATTCCGGAGGTGCGGCGCGAACTTGTCAGAAGACAGCGCGAACTGGGCGAGCATGGCGGCGGAGTTGTGCTTGACGGGCGCGACATCGGGACGGTCGTCTTTCCTTCGGCGGACGTAAAATTTTTTCTCACGGCGCGAATGGAAGAGCGCGCGCGTCGTCGCTACGAAGAGGAGCGCGCCAAAGATCAGGATCAAACTTTTGAGGACACTCTCGCCGACATCAACGCGCGCGACCGGCGCGACACGACGCGCGAAGACTCTCCCCTGCGGCCTGCGCCCGATGCGGTTGAAATAGACACGACGGGGCTTTCAATCACGGAAGTCTTTGCGCGCATGATGGAGGCCGTCGTCGCGCGCCGTTTGCCGGGCAGCAGAGAGGATGGTTGAGCATCGTTCTTGAGCCGCTTTCCGTTCACAGTCTCTGCACAAGTAGAGAAAGTCAGATCACTTCTCCGACAAATTCATGTTCACAGGCATCATTGAAGAATTGGGGCGCGTGCGCTCGATTGAGAAGCGCGGCGAGGGCGTGCGTCTGACAATTGAGGCGCGCTTTGTGACCGAAGGCACGCACGAAGGCGATTCCGTTTCGGTCAACGGCGTGTGTCTGACGGCTCTGGACGTGCATTCGGATTCGTTTGCCGCCGACGGCTCGCGCGAAACTTTGCAGCGTTCGACTTTGGGCGCTTTGCGTGCAGGCTCGCGCGTTAATCTTGAGCGCGCCGTCACGCCGCAGACGAGGCTCGGCGGTCAC
>CBDUCU010000341.1:0-4803 GCA_965365725.1 uncultured bacterium
GGTTCAATGTCGAACTCGGCGTGTACCCCTTGCTCTCCATAGATAAGGAACTTACCAAACATGATTTTCTCATCCAGTTAGAGAAAGTCATGTTCGATGCCAAGAGGACAAGGAGAAACAGGACGGGCACGACGCTTCAATCCTCCGACCCCAATGATAAATCCGGGCCGCTCGGCGTGAGCACGGCACGCTTCATCACGGGCACGGAATTGATGAGCTATCTCATCCAATTTGAGAACAAGCCAGAAGCGACCGCTGCCGCGCAAGAAGTAGTAATCACCGATCAACTCGATTCGACGCGCTTCGACTTTTCGACCTTCCAGCTCGGCCCCGTCACCTTCGGCAAGGACAAAATTGTTACGCCGCCTGCGGGCCTGAGCGAATGGACGACCGACGTCGATCTACGTCCGGCCAACAACCTGATCGTCCGCATCAACGCCAAGCTCGACAAGACGACGGGGATTTTGACATGGCGTTTTCAATCCATCGATCCGGCGACAGGGCAGCCGACCGAAGATGCGCTGGCCGGATTCCTGCCGCCCAACAAAACTTCACCCGAAGGTCAGGGCAGCGTCCTCTTTAGCGTCAACTCTAAAGCCGGTCTCGAAACCGGCTCAGAGATACGCAACAGCGCCCGCATCGTCTTTGATCGAAACGCGCCGATTGATACGCCCGTCTATCTCAACACGATTGACAGCTCAAGGCCTTCAAGCACAGTCTCTCAACTTGCTTCGACGCAGCCCTTCATCGCCTTCTTTGTCAGTTGGACGGGCAACGACACCGGTTCGGGCGTTCAAGACTACACAGTCTTCGTCTCAGAAAACGGCGCGCCCTACACCGAATGGCTCTCAAACACCGCCTCGACCACAGCCATCTTTGCCGGAAAGCCCGGAAAGACCTATTCCTTCTACACCGTCGCACGCGACCGCGCCGGCAACGTCGAAAACGTCAAGACCAATCCGGAGGCCACGACGACAACGCCCAACCTCGTCACCAATCTGATTGACGACGCGGGCTTCTTCGTCCTCCAACACTACCGCGACTTCTTAGGCCGCGACCCCGACCCGGCAGGCTTTGCCTTCTGGACAAACGAGATCGCTTCGTGCGGCTCGGATGCCGGCTGCCTCGACCACAAGCGCACGTCTGTCTCGCAGGCCTTCTTCCTCTCCATCGAGTTCCAGCAGACCGGCTATTACGTTTTCCGTTTCTACAAATCAACCTTTACTGATTCGACGCAGCGCCCGCGCGGGCTGCCGCGCATAAACGAATTTCTTGCAGACGCGCGCAAGGTTAGCGAGGGCGTGATTGTCGGCGTGGACGGATGGCCGCAGAAATTGGAAGCAAACAAACAGGAGTTTGCGCGCAGTTGGGTTGGGCGTGCGGAATTTGTTGCAGCTTTTCCGCAGACGATGACAGCCGAGCAGTTCGTCGACAAGCTGTTCCAAAACGCCGAAACCGTGCCGACTGCCACTGAGCGCAACGCCGCGATTACGGCCTACGGCGCGGGCGGAACTGAAGGACGCGCCGCCGCGCTCCGAAGCGTCGTTGAGTCGGGTTCGGTTTTCAACCGTCAATTCAACGCGGCCTTTGTGCTGATGCAATACATCGGCTATCTACAGCGCAACCCGAACGACGCGCCCGAACCGGGACTTAATCACGCGGGTTATGATTTCTGGTTGCAGAAGATGAACAACCACAGTCTGCCCGGCGAAGATGTGCGTAATGAAGAGACGGCGCGAAGACGTGCGCTGCGCGCCGAAATGGTGAGAGCCTTCCTCGTCTCCGGCGAATATCGCGCGCGGTTCGCACAGCAATAGGCGGAGAGAAAGTTTGCGACCCCTTCCCGCTCTGCGAAGCTTTCAGCTTGAACGATTCAAGCAGGGAGAGCGCAGAGTCAGGAAGGGGTCGCAAACTTCTTTCTTGGTTTCGACGCTTTCTTTATCTCGCAACGAGAATCAACTCGATGCTTCCAGACCTTTTACCGCCTCGACGATTGACATCGGAGAGCTTGTCTCAACAACTCGCGTCATCTCAAAGCCTGCGCGCTTAAGCAACTCGCGATATTCCGTTGCGGTTCGCTCGCGCCCGCCCGTCATCACGAGCATCTGCAAGTCTATCAGCTTCGAGAACGGCGCGCCGCCCGCACCTTCCGGCACGACCGCTTCGACAAGCAAAAGCCGCGCGTCGTCGCGCATTGCGCGTCGAACGTTTTTGAGGATTGCAACCGCACGTTCGTCGTCCCAATCGTGGATGATGAATTTCAACACGTAAGCGTCGCCGCCCGCCGAAACGCTCTCAAAGAAATCACCGCCTTCGATTTCGACGCGCTCGCTCAAACCTTCCGTCTGCATTGCGCGTCGCGCGCCTTCTGCCACCTGCGGCAAATCAAAGATCACGCCGCGCGGCTGCTCACTGGCTTTTAAGATGGCCGTCAACAGTCCGCCGTGCCCGCCGCCTACGTCAACGATCTTCTCAAAACGCGAAAAATCGTAAGCCTCGACCACAGCCGCGCCAACCACCTCTGAGAGTTCAACCATTGCGGCATTGAAAGGCTCAGACGATTCAGGATGCTCTGCGTAGTAAGCAAAAACTTCTACTCCGTGCTCATGCAAAAAGGCTGTCTCGCCTGTCTCGACGGCTTCGAGCAACCCGTCCCACGCGCGCCAGGACGCTGTCTCCATTGCATGAAGCGTCATCGCGCGCATCGAGCCTCGCCCGCTCTCAAGAAATTTTGAAAGCGGCGCGCTGGCAAAACGTCCATCGCCTTTATCTGTAAACACGCCTACGCCTGAGAGCGCGCGTAGCAAGCGATAGAGCGTCGGTGCATGCGTACCAGTCCGCGCAGCTAGTTCCTCCGTGCTCTTCGGCCCATCCTTAAGCATGTCGGCCACGCCGAGACGCGCTGCGACATAGATGGCCTTCGAGATCCAGTAGCCCGTCAACATCTGGAAAAAGGTCTGTTCAAGCTGAATGCCTTTTGCCTCGCCCTGCTGCACGGAGCTTTGCGTCAGCGAATCTTCGCTCTCAATTAGTGTTGCCGTCATATATCTCTACTCTCCCTTCCGACCTCTAACGCGTCTTCAATGCAACAGTGGGATCAAAAAATCCCTTCGCGTTGCACGCCCAAAGATTTACTAGACAAAAAGCACCCCGAGCAACGCAGGGCGGCTCGGCTGTCAGTTGCGTTGACCGACAAACGTTGAGCGGCGAGCCTTTGCGCTCGCCGCTCAACGTTTGGTAAAGCCATAGGCCAACTATTCTCTGCCGGGATTTCTCTTACAACTTTTCCTGCACGAGCGCGCCGACATACAGGTGTTCGTCGCACAACAAGTCGCGTCGTCGGCTTTCTCTGAGCGCAAGTCTGTACTCGATGAAATCAAACGCAGACTCGACGCGCCGCGACGTGGCATCGGCAAAAGTTTCGGAGCTAAGAATCAGAGCGACAAAGCCCGCCGCAACTGCAAACATGATTTGAATCAGCAAAAACATCATCTTTCTTCTCCATCCTTCTCATCGAGTTATGCGGGCCGCGCCGCTCTTTATCTCCTGAACGATTGCCTCTTTTTTTGTTTACGCCGCATCGCGCAACGTCTCGTGCGGCAATTCCACGCCGAACATTTCAGCGAAGTTGTGCGGCTTCATAAAGTCAAGATAGCGCGCGGCCATCTCAGGCGGCAGAAGCTCAAGCAGCAAGCGATTCTCTATCCACAACTCGACGAGCCGGAAGGCAGGGCCGCGATCAAAAGTCTCTGCGCGCCAGCCCTCGCGCGCCGCGATCTGTTTGATGCGAGCTTCGCTGACGGGCACGGAAAGCGCGGCGTGCGTTGCCGTAAACGGTGTGACGGTCTCCGCACGTTTTGTTTGCACCTCTTGACCGTCTGCGCCGGGCACAAGCTCAAGACCAAGTGGGCCAATTTCAATGGCCGTGCCGTGCTCATCACCCGGCATGACGATGTAGGCTCCTGGAAAAGGCGGGAACTCCATCGACACGCCGCCCCAAATTTCAGCTATCACCGAGGCAACGCGGCGTGGATCGCGCGCTGCTATCGAAATGTGATGAATCATAACTCTAGCTCCTGACCAAAAAATTGTTCAATCTCCAATGACCGCTTCAACAGATAACGCGCAGACTTCGCAAGCAAAGGATCATCAAAATCGACAATCGATATAAGCGTTTGGACAAAAGTTTTTGCGCGTTGAAGTTAAAGAAAGCGGCATCTTTTCTGCCGCCTTCTTTTTTGCTTTTTATCTTTTTCCTTTTGCCTTCTGCTTGCTCTCCGTTCGTATTCGCGGATTTTCGTTGTAAGGTGAATGCTTAGGAGTGAAGGATGAGCCAGCTCGCATCACTAATCAAAACTATCCGCCCGCGCCTCGCCGCCGAAGAGCAGCGTGTGGCCGCGACCAACAAAGACGACGCGCGCCGTGCGGCTGCGGTCGCGCTTGTTTTGCGCGCCAATCTGTTTGAGATAGAAATGCTCGTCATCAAACGCGCCGAGCGCGAGCGCGATCATTGGTCCGGCCATCTGGCGTTGCCGGGCGGGCGCTTCGATGCGGCGGATGAGACCTTGCGCGCAACAGCCGTCAGAGAGACGTTTGAAGAGGTCGGGATAAATTTGCAGGAGGGCGGCGAGGTGGTTGGTCAACTTCCCATAGTCGCGCCGCAGAGTCCGTTTGCGCCGCGCATCACGGTTGCGCCGTTTGTTGCTGTTGCGCCGCGCGCATATCACGTCGAATCTGACGATGAAACCGCGCGGACGCTTGAGCTAAATCACGAAGTTGCGGCAGCCTTCTGGATTCCGGTCT
>CBDUCU010000342.1:0-4785 GCA_965365725.1 uncultured bacterium
CGGGGCGAACCGTCCGACAATAAAATGCATTGCGGCTTTGCGCAATCAGCGCCCGGCAATCTCTTAATCCGGCGCGACCGATATTTCAGCGCCGCAGAGACGGGGATTTCGCACCGCGGCTTTCAAACTTGAAGTTTGAAATCTCAAATTTGAAATTTTAAACGCGCGCGCTTCTCTCTGCGTCCTCTGCCTGTTGAGTGCTCACCGTGTTGAAGCGTCAACGCATCGGATGCACAAGTGTCGCGGTCGGCCAGGGCGTGTCGGATGCTTGACTCATCACCGTCAGCAGGACGGCAGTCGCGGCCTACCGGCGGCTGTCGTCCTGCTTTTTTCCCAGAAAAACAAAGATTTTTCCAAATTCCGACGATGCAAACGCGCGGCACGCCGTTCGCACATACAGATCAACGGAGGACTCTACGGTATGGCTGATATGCCGGCCAACTCGCAAACGGAAGCAACGGAAACCGCCCCCAAAAAGAAGGGCAAGCTAATCTTCGTCATCTTAATCCTTGTTGTCGTGCTCGCGGCTGCGGGCGGCGGCGGCTATTTCTTCTTCGTCAGGAGCGCGACGGCCAAGAGTAATGCTGAGAAGGCAAAGTCTGAGAAGGGCAAGAAAGCAAAAAAGGGTGCCGACGAAGGCGCGCCCGCCGAAGCTGCTGAGAAGCCTGCGGAAGAGACGGAAAAGACCGGGGCAGACGCAAATCAGAAGCTAAGCACAAATAAGGTGCTTGAGTTATCGCTGCCGGAAGACGCGGAAGTAAAACACGTCCTCGAACTGCAACCCTTTATCGTCAATCTTGCCGATACGGACGAGGCGCGCTACCTGCGCATGATCATCAGCCTCGGACTCGGCGAGTCGGAGACTGAAAAACCCGATCCGATCTTTGTGACGCGCATCCGCAACGCCATGCTGGCCGTAATGGCGACCAAATCTTCTCAAGAGCTGCTCACGCTCGAAGGCAAGACGGCGCTTCGCAAAGAGTTGTTGCACGCCGCGCAGGCCGCCGTCGAAGAGCCGCGCGTCGAGGCCATCTACATCACAGATTTTATCGTCCAGCTCTGAGACCCAAGGGATGCTCCACAACGAGACCGAACTGCTGCGCGCCAATGAAGCCGCGCGTCTTCAGACCGAAAACGAAGCGATAATTGCTTCCTGGCGCGACTATCTCGACATGTCGCTTGCGCTCACCTTCGAGCTTGGGCGAACCAAGCTGACGGCGCGCTCAATTCTTCAGCTTGAAGTTGACAGCATCGTACAACTGACGGGTTCGACCGGCGAAGGCGTTGACATCTGGTCGAGCGACCAAAGACTGGCGCGCGGCGAAGTCATCATGATCGAAGACCGCACGGGCGTGCGCATCAACGAAGTTTTATTGCAGGAAGAAGGATGAACATCAAACGAACACGCCGCGCCGCGCGCACACAGATTCTATTTTTGATTCTTCTCTCGCTCGCCTCGTCTCTCATCGCGTCGGCCCAGGAATCAAAATCAGCGTCGAAGAACGACGCACCCGCCGCCGCACGCACGCAGGACGCGGAGAAAGTTTCAGCGCAACAGGAAGCGCCGCTCACGGGGCCGCCCATGCAAGAGGGCGACCGATTGACTTTTATGGAAGAGGCGGCGCGCGAGGAAGGCCGCGAAGCTCCCTCGTCGATGGGGCTTCTCGTACGCACGCTCGGCGCGCTCGCGCTCGTTGTCGGTCTCGTCGTTTTTGGCGGCTGGGGCTTGCGACGTTTTGGCGGCGCGCGCTTTGGCGCAAAGAGCGTGGGCGCGCCCGATCTTCAACTGTTGACGACGCTCGGACTCGGCGACCGTCGTTCGTTAAGCGTCGTCCGTTTTGGCGGGCGCACGCTTCTTATCGGCGCAACCGCGCAGACGCTCACGCTGCTCGCTGAAGAGGAAGACGCGCCGTCCGATCTTGAAATGGAATTTGACCCTTCGCGCCCGCCGCGCTCGGTGGCCGATCTGCTCGCCGACAACGAAGAGTTTGAGCGGCAGCTTGAGGCGACGAGCCGCACGCTTCACGCGCTGCCCGCGCCCGAACGTCCCGCGCTGACGCTCAAACCGGGTCGCTCGCGTTGGGAGGCATCTTGAAAAACTCAATCATCAAAATCATCTTTGCCTCTTTGCTTGCGCTCGCCGCGCCGCTTGCCGCGCTCGCGCAAAACGCAAGCTCTGCCGCCTCGCCGTCGCTTGATCTGGCAAAGACGGCAGAAGGCGGCGGCTCTCTGCCCGTGCAGATTGTCGTCCTGCTGACGCTTCTCAGTTTTATTCCGGCGATCTTGATTTCGATGACCTGCTTTACGCGGCTCATCGTCGTCTTTCACTTCCTGCGCCACGCGCTCGGCACACAGGAAGCGCCGAACAATCAGGTGCTCATCGGTCTCTCGCTCTTTCTCACGCTCTTTGTCATGTCGCCCTCGCTCGCCAAGATCAACACCGAAGCTTTGCAGCCGATGATGGCGGGCGAGATTACGCAGACCGAAGCCGTCACGCGCGCGCTCACGCCGTTGCGCGCAAGGATGCTCAAACACACGCGCGAGCGCGACCTTGCGCTCTTTCTGCGTCTCGCGCAGAGTCCGCGACCGCGTAACGCCGACGACGTGCCCACCTCCGCACTCATCCCGGCCTACATGATCTCGGAACTCAAGACGGCCTTTCAAATCGGGTTTGTCCTCTTCATTCCGTTTCTCGTCATCGACATGGCGACCTCTGCGGTCTTGCTTTCGATGGGCATGATGCAATTGCCGCCCGTCGTCGTCTCGATGCCGCTCAAGCTGCTGCTCTTTGTGATGGTTGACGGCTGGTATTTAATCGTCGGCTCTCTAGTTAAAGGACTCGTTTGAAAACGCAAAACGATGAACGCGAAGCGATCAATAAAAGACAGGCTGTTTTCAGTTTATCGTTTCGCGTTTGGCGTTGATCATTTCCAATATGTCTGACGCACAAGTAATGACTCTGATGCAGCGCGCTTTGGAGACGCTGTTGTGGGTGACAGGGCCGATGCTGGCGGTGGCGGTCGTGGTCGGCGTGGTCGTGAGTCTTATCCAGACTTTAACCTCCATACAAGATCAGACCTTCTCATTCGCCCCGCGCGTCGCGGCCATCTTCGTTGTCTTTCTCGTCTCTTTCCCCTGGGCCTTGCGCATCCTCGTCACATTTACCGCCGCGCTCTTTGGCGATTTCAGCCCTTACGTGAAGTGAGCGCGATAAGCGGTAAAAACAGAAAATAACTGCTCGCTGCTCGCCGCTTCGCGCTCGCTTTGGTCATGGACTCTTTCGACATTCCGCTACGTCCGTTGCTGGTGTTTATGGTGGTGCTGGCGCGCGTCGGCGGAGTGGTTACATTTGCGCCGTTCTGGAGCCATCGGGCAGCAAATGCGCGCGTGCGTGCGGCGCTGGCGATTGTGATCACGTTTGCGCTTGCGCCTGTCGTGGCACAGAGAGTGCCGACGCCGCCGACCAATCTCCTGGCGCTGGCGGTCGTTTTGGCGGGCGAGTTGTTGATGGGATTTGCGCTCGGCTTTGCGGGGCGTTTGATCTTTAGCGCACTCGAAATTGCAGCCGCGACGGTCAATTATCAAATGGGGCTATCGCTCGCGGGCGCGATTGATCCGGCGACCGCCGCGCGCACGACCGCGCTCGGCACCGCCGCGCAGATGCTCGGACTCGTATTGATGCTCGGCGCAGACGGGCATCACTGGTTTTTGATTGCCGCCGTGCGCAGTTACGCGCAGGTTGCGCCCGGCGACTTTCAAGTGACGCAGGCGCTCGCAGAATTTTTCCTGCGACTTTCGGCGGACGCTTTGGCGGTGGGCGTGGCGCTGGCCGCGCCGATGATCGTCGTCATGCTCGGAGTCGAGTTTTTGCTCGCCGTTGTCGGGCGCGCCGCGCCGCAGTTGCAGGTCATGATTCTGAGCTTTCCCATCAAGATCGCGGTCGGGCTGTGGCTGCTCGGCGCGTCGCTCTTTTTTCTGCCCGGCGCGATTCGCTCGACGCTCAGCGCAATGCAGGGCGCACTCTCGCGCGCCGTAGCGTTGATGTGAGAGAGCTGTTAGCTATTAGCTATTAGCTATTAGCCAAACGACGGGTGAACCTTTGTGTTCAAGCTTCGAGTCTAAAGATGAAGCAAAGTTAATAGCTAACAGCTAACAGCTAACAGCTAATAGCTCAAACATAATGTCTGCGGATCGCACAGAGAAGGCCACTCCGAAGCGGAGAGAGGACGCGCGCAAGAAGGGACAATTGGCGCGGCGGCCAGAGCTGACGGCGGCGGCAGGTTTCTTTGCGGCGCTGATGGTGCTGCGCGCGACGTGGGAGGATACGGTCGGGCGCGTAGCGAAATTGTTTGAGGGCACGGCGGCACAGGTCTCGGCAAACGACGTGCTGACGGCGCAATCTGTTTACAAGATATTTGAGGGCGCGCTGGCGACGCTTGCGCTGTTGACGCTGCCCGTTGCGGCGGCGGCGCTGGCCGCCGGCATCGCGGGAAGTTTTGCGCAGGGCGGATTTACATTCACGCCCTCTGCACTTTTGCCGCGCTCCGAACGCTTCAACCCGGCAGCCAATCTCAAACGCGTGCTTGGCGGCAACAACGTCGTCGAGATGCTAAAAAGTTTTTTGAAGCTCGGCGGCCTCGTGCTCGGCTGTTACGGCGTGTTCGCGTCAGCCATCGCGGAAGCGCCATCGCTGCTTGGAGCACCGGCTGCACAGGTGCTTGCTCGTGCAGGCTCGCTCATCTTTGATCTGGGTTTGCGCGCGGGCGGCGTGTTGTTTGTGCTCGC
>CBDUCU010000343.1:0-4776 GCA_965365725.1 uncultured bacterium
GCGAGCTTGCTTTGGGCCGTAACGTCCTCGTCGCCTTTATGCCTTGGCGCGGCTACAACTTTGAAGACGCGATTCTCGTCTCCGAGCGTTTGGTGAAAGACGATTACTACACGTCGATTCACATCGAGGAGCTTGAGATCGAAGCGCGCGATACAAAGCTCGGCCCCGAAGAGATCACGCGCGACATTCCGAACGTCGGCGAAAACATGCTTCGGGATTTGGATGATTCGGGCATCATCCGTATCGGAGCACAGGTCAAACCCGGCTCGATTCTCGTCGGCAAGGTCACGCCCAAAGGCGAGACGCAGTTGACCGCAGAAGAGAAACTCTTGCGCGCAATCTTCGGCGAGAAGGCGGGCGACGTAAAAGATGCGTCTCTTGTGTGTCCGCCGGGAATAGACGGCACGGTCGTCGAAGTGCAGGTCTTTACACGCAAGGGTCAGGAACGCGATCAGCGTTCGCTTTCCATCGAAGAGGACGAAGAGAACCGTCTGCGACGCGACCTTGAAGACGAGATTCGCATCCTGCGCGAACAGCGCGACGAGCGCATCTACGAGCTGTTTCATGAGCGCAAGCTTGCCAACGACCTGATCGTTGACAAAGAAGTGCGCATCATGAAAGGCGTGACGATCACGCGTGAGATGCTGGCCGGAATCGAGCCGAAACAGTTGCGCAAGGCGCAACTGACTTCGACGCGCGCCGGTGCCGACATCGCTGCCGAGGTCAAAGACTTCGAGGAGCGCACCGAACGTCAGATTCGCATCCTCACAGACATCTACGAGGAGAAGATCGCCAAGCTCCGGCAGGGCGACGAGCTTGCGCCCGGCGTGATCAAGATGGTCAAAGTCTTTATCGCCATGAAGCGCAAGCTTTCGGTCGGCGATAAGATGGCCGGTCGGCACGGCAACAAGGGCGTGATTGCGCGCATCCTTCCCGAAGAGGACATGCCTTACTTGCCCGACGGCACGCCGGTTGACATCGTGCTTAATCCATTGGGCGTGCCTTCGCGTATGAACGTCGGTCAAATTCTTGAGACACACTTGGGCTGGGCCGCGCGCGTGCTCGGCGTGCACTTTGCGACTCCTGTTTTCGACGGCGCGACCGAGCCTGAGATCAAAGGCATGATTCGAAAAGCGAGCGATTCTCTGCGTGAGCAAGGGTTGCCTCAGATCGTCAACGATTCGGGTAAGACTGTGCTCTATGACGGACTTTCGGGCGACCCGTTTGAGCAGATGGTCACGGTCGGATACATCTATATGCTCAAGCTCTCGCACCTTGTCGATGACAAGATTCACGCGCGCTCAATCGGGCCTTACTCGCTGATTACGCAGCAACCCTTGGGCGGCAAAGCGCAGTTTGGCGGCCAGCGTTTTGGCGAGATGGAAGTCTGGGCCTTAGAAGCTTACGGCGCTGCACACATCCTTCAAGAGCTTTTGACCGCGAAGTCGGACGACGTGGCGGGCCGGTCGAAGATTTACGAGGCGATTGTCAAAGGCGAGGCCGACTTCAATCCGGGCGTTCCCGAATCCTTCAACGTGCTTGTGCGAGAGCTTCAATCGCTCTGCCTCGACGTTGAGCTGATCGACAAAAACGCCAAAGTCGAGACGGACGGCGACGGCACGGGTCGCCCTGTCGTCGCCACAGGCGGAGCGGAGTAGAGAATTAACATGGATGGACGGGATGAACATAAGAAAAGATTTGAGATTTCAAATTGCAAATTTGAAATTCTTAATCCTGCTTTGTCCTGTCCATCCGTGTTGAATATTTGTTTGATTAAGGTGGGGCCGCGATTACAGACGGCTAACCCGTAAATATCGGTTAACGGCTTACTTCATCGGAGATAAAAACGGTGTTTAGATTCCAGCAAGAAAAGACGCAGCTCGCGCCGAACTTCGAGGCCATACGCATCTCGCTCGCCTCGCCTGACAAGATCAGGCACTGGTCGCACGGCGAGGTGACGAAGCCCGAAACAATCAACTATCGAACCTTTAAGCCCGAGCGCGACGGTCTATTTTGCGCGCGCATCTTCGGCCCCGTCACCGATTGGGAGTGCTTGTGCGGAAAGTATAAGCGCATGAAGCATAGGGGCGTGATCTGCGACAAGTGCGGAGTCGAGGTCACACAGGCCAAAGTGCGCCGCGAGCGTCTCGGTCACATCGAGCTGGCAAGCCCCTGCTCGCACGTCTGGTTCTTCAAGGGCTTGCCCTCGCGCATCGGTCATCTTTTGGACATTCCTTTGCGCGAGCTTGAAAAGGTTCTCTATTTCGAGTCGTACATCGTTATCGATCCGGGCGACGCGCCCGTCAAAGAGAAAGAGCTTTTGACGGATGAGCGTTACCGCGAATTGATGCGCGATTTTCCCGGTCAGTTTGTGGCAAAGATGGGCGCGGAAGCCATTAAGGAACTCCTGACGATGGTTAACGTCGAGGAGCTTTCGGTCGAGATGCGCTCGCGCATGAAGGAAGAGACTTCGCAGCAGAAGAAGCTCAAGTTCTCAAAGCGTCTGAAGGTCGTCACGTCGTTTCTCAAGTCTGGCAATCACCCGGACTGGATGATTCTCGACGTGATCCCTGTTATTCCGCCTGAGCTTCGCCCGCTCGTGCCGCTCGACGGCGGACGCTTCGCCACGTCTGACTTGAACGATCTTTATCGACGCGTCATCAACCGCAACAACCGTCTCAAAAAATTGATGGAGCTGCGCGCTCCCGAAGTCATCGTGCGCAACGAGAAGCGCATGCTTCAGGAAGCCGTTGACGCGCTGTTTGATAACGGTCGCAGGGGACGCGTTTTGCGCGGAGTCAACAACCGCCCGCTCAAGTCTCTGTCAGACACTTTGAAGGGCAAGCAGGGACGCTTCCGCCAGAATCTTCTCGGCAAGCGCGTTGACTATTCGGGCCGCTCGGTGATTGTCGTCGGGCCGGAACTAAAGCTTCATCAATGCGGCCTGCCGAAGAAGATGGCGCTTGAGCTTTTCAAGCCGTTTATCTACAACCAGCTTGAAAAGCAGGGCTACGCCGCGACCATCAAACAGGCGCGCGAGATGGTTGACCGCCAGGAGCCGGTGGTCTGGGACATTCTCGAAGAGGTCATCCGCGAGCATCCCGTGCTTTTGAATCGCGCGCCCACGCTTCACCGTCTCGGCATTCAAGCCTTCGAGCCTGTGCTTGTCGAAGGCAAGGCCATCAAGATTCACCCGCTCGTCTGTACGGCCTTTAACGCTGACTTTGACGGCGACCAGATGGCCGTCCACATTCCGCTGTCGCCCGAAGCGCAGATCGAAGCGGCTGTTTTGATGTTGGCCTCAAACAACATTCTCTCGCCCGCAAACGGCCAGCCCATCGCTGTTCCTTCGCAGGACATCGTGCTGGGCTGCTATTACCTGACGCGCGACAAGCCGGGCGCGAAGGGCGAAGGCCGCGTCTTCTCTTCCACAGAAGAGGTTCTGCTTGCGCTCGACGCGCGCGAGGTCGAGACACAGACTCCGATCAAGCTCCGCATTCAGGGCGACCTGATCGATTTGACGCAGGAGCACGACACGCAGGACGTGATGCGCGCGACCGTTCAGGAGAACGTCCGACGCGTTATCAACACAACCGTTGGACGCGTCATCTTCAACGATCAGATTGCCGAGGGGCTGCCCTTTGTCAACGGCACGCTCAAGAAGAAAGGTCTGCAATCGCTCGTCAACGTCTGCCACCTTCGTCTCGGCCACGAGATGACTGTCAAGATGCTCGACGACTTGAAGCAACTCGGATTCCTCTACGCGACAAAGGCCGGCATCTCCATCGGAATCGACGATCTCGTCACGCCCGATGCCAAGCGTGAGCTTGTAGCCCGTGCCGAGCGCGACGTGATTGAAGTCGAAAAACAGTATCGCGACGGCGTGATTACAAACGGCGAGCGCTACAACAAGGTCATCGCCATCTGGTCAGAAGTGACCGACAAGGTTGCCAAAGAGATGTTCCGCGCAATGGACGCAAAAGAGAAGGCGACCAACGAGCAGAACCCGATTCTGATCATGTCGGATTCGGGCGCGCGCGGAACCGCGCAGCAGATCAGACAGCTCGCAGGCATGCGCGGATTGATGGCAAAGCCTTCGGGCGAAATCATCGAAACGCCGATTCGCTCAAACTTCCGCGAAGGCTTAAACGTCCTTCAGTACTTTATCTCGACGCACGGCGCGCGCAAAGGTTTGGCCGATACGGCGCTGAAAACGGCCGATTCCGGCTATTTGACGCGTCGTCTGGTGGATGTGGCGCAGGATGTCATCATCTCCGAGCCTGATTGCGGCACGCTCAAAGGCATCTCTTCGACGGCCATCATCGAAGGCGGCGAAGAGATTGAATCGTTGCGCGACCGCATCGTCGGACGCACGGCGCTTGAAGACGTAATTGACCCGGTCGAAGGTCGCGTCCTTGTCGAGTCAAACGAAGAGATCAACGAAGACCTCGCCGCAGAAATTCAGCGTTCGGGCGTACAGCGCGTCCGTATCCGCTCTGTGCTGACGTGCGAATCGCGTCGCGGCGTATGCATCAAATGTTACGGTCGCAACCTTGCGACCGGAAGACCTGTTGACATCGGAGAAGCCGTCGGCGTGATTGCCGCGCAGAGTATCGGCGAGCCGGGCACGCAGCTGACGATGCGCACCTTCCACATCGGCGGAACGGCGCGTCTCGAAGAATCGTCCAAGCACGAAGCGCGCATGGACGGAACTATTCGCTACGTTGATTTGAACGTCGTCAAGAACCGTCGCGGCGAAATCATTGCGATGAATCG
>CBDUCU010000344.1:0-4774 GCA_965365725.1 uncultured bacterium
TACCAGATGAACCAACAGACGACAGCGCTCCACGTGCCGAAGGAATTGAATGCCGTCAAAATCAACGACCCCGAATACGGCCAGCTTGAAGGACTCGTCCATATGAATACGCCGCTCGATTTTAAACGCGGCTGGTTCTGGGACAGTTATCGTTTCTTTCAAGCGAGCTTTGTCCCCGACGGCAAAGCGCGCACGATTACGCTGCGCGTCACGCCGGAAGCGGGCGGCGCATCTGAAGAGGTGACAATTCCGCGCGACGGCTCTGCAACGCTGGCCGACGGAACGCGCGTTGACTTCACCGATTTCGACGCGCAATTCAGCGCGAGCCGCGAGCAGACAATGAGCGAGAAGACGACCTATACAAACCCGGCGGCGATGCTCGTCGTCAACCCGCCGAACGGCGCGCCCGAAAGAGCGTTTGCGTTTACGCCCGCAATGGCCGAGAGCGCGCCCTTCGCCAAACGGCCCGTGCAGGGCAAGACCTATCGTTTGATCGATTATGAAAAAGTTCCTGCCGGACACATTCTCTCGGTGCAGCGCGACCCCGGCGCAGCGATTGTCTATCTCGGTTTCGGGCTGCTTACGCTGACTCTCTGCGCGGTCTTTTTCTTTTCGCATCAACGCGTGTGGGCGCACGTCGCCGAGTCAGCCGACGGAAAGTTTGAAGTTGTGTTGGGTGGAAACACCAATCGCAACAAGCTCGGTTTTGAGGATCGGTTCAAAAAGATTGTCGTTGCAATTGAGAGCCAACAGACGGAAGTGAGGGAAGTATGAGCGAAGTCATCAAACAGCCTGCACTTGTCGGCGCGCCGGAAATCAAATTCGGCCCATCGTCATTAAAATCTTATGTGCCCGCCATTATCGCCATCGGCGGCTCGATCGTGCTAACGATGTTTCGTTACACGATGGGCGGCGCAAACTTTATCTCCGACGGCGCGTTGATGATGCTCGCGCTGGCGGCCTATCTGATTGCCGCCGTCTTTTATCTGCTCAACCTCTATGCGCCCGCCGAGATTTATCAGCGCATCGGAATTGTCGGCGCGACCGCCGGAGTCTTTTTTAATTTGTCGAGCTGGCTCGTGCGCTGGTTTGCTGGCTACGATGCGGAGGCGGCAATTCTTGCGGCGCAGAACGTGCCGAAGGATCAATGGCCCTGGCTGTTTCGCTACATTCCGTTTGCGAATCTCTACGATTTGAGTCTCGCCTTTGCTTTCGGCGCGGGGATTACGACGCTTTTCATCGCGCATCGCAAAAACTTCCGTTTTCTTGGCGCAATCTCTCTGCCGCTCGCCGCGCTCATCCTCGTGCTGGCGCGATTTATCGGCGGCGATTTGATTCAGCTTCCGCCCGTGCTCGATTCTTACTGGCGACCGATTCACGTCGGCATCGCGTCGATCTCATACGGCGTGGCGCTGGTCTGCTTTGCCGTCGCGGTCGTCTATCTTTTGAAAGAAGGCTTGAAGACTGAAGCGATGGCCGTCTGGATGAGCATCTTTACGCTCTGCATCATAGGCACGATCAGTCGCGGCTCAATCCTTACTCTGGGGAGCGTCTTCTGGGGCTTTGACCCGGCGACTTTTGCCACTTATCGCGCCTCGACCTTTATGGGCAACTCGAAATTCGCGCTCGCCCTTCGCGCGGACATTCCTTTTGTCGGCCCGCTTCTGTTTGTTGCGGGAATTCTGCTTGCCGCCGTTATCGTCCTCTTCTGTCTCTATCTATACAAACAGAACGAGTCGGCACGGCGTTGGGGACGCATGGCGCTGATCGCGTCGCTGGTCTTTCAAGGACTCGCCGTCGGCATGCTTGTCTATCAGGTCAAGAACATCAAAGAGCCTGTCGCGCTCGTCAACACTTCGCAGTACGAATCGTTTACGACGTGGATGATCAAACAGGAGATGCAACAGCAGAACGCGCCCGCACAGGCCGTGCAGGCGGAGCTTGCCGGTTGGCCTCCTGAACGTCTGTATGCGGAAGCCGACCGCTGGGTGCAGCAGAACGGCTCGCAACTGCGTCTGAGTCTCAACGCTAATCCGGTCGAGCTGGCGGCGCTGATCACCTGTTTTGCGGGCACGTTTTTTGTCATCCTCTTTGGATTCCGCACCGAGCGTTTGCGCGAAGCGCTGCCCTCGCTCGATAAGATTGATTCACTGATGTACAAGACGGCGGGCGTGGCCTTCGCCGGTCTCGCGCTGCTTTTGATGACGGGTGCGATCTGGGCCAATGAGTCGTGGGGTCGCTACTGGGGATGGGATCCGAAGGAAGTCGGCGCATTCGTCGCGTGGCTTACTTACGGCGGCTTTCTGCACACGCGCGTCTCGCGCGGTTGGACGGGCCGCGCCTCAGCCTATTTTGCTCTCGTCGCCTTCCTCCTCGTCATCTTCACATACCTCGGCGTGAGCTACTTGCTGCCGGGCCTACACTCTTACGCATAAATGGAGTGATGCGTGATCGAGTAATGAGTGATGAGTAAGAAGTTGTCTTGACTCATCACTCATTACTCATCACTCATTACTTGTCGCCAATGAACAAAGAGAACATCCTTTTTACGATCATCGGGTTGCTGTTGGGTTACGTCGTCGCGTTTACGTTCGTCACTTACGTCAATCAGCGCGAGATGACGAAGGCGAACGCCGCGACTACGCAGGGACGCTCAGCGCAGGGACGCGCTACAAGCGCGGAGGATCAGGAGGCGAAGGCGCAGCTCGAACAGGTAAGCGCGCGCGCCAGAGAGAATCGCGACGATTTTGAATTGCAGCTGCACGCCGCCGAGCTGCACGCACGAGTTGGGCAGTTTGAAGAGTCGATCGATTTTCTGACGCGCGCCAACGAGATCAGACCCGAAGAGTATGAGGTCATTGTCGGTCTGGGAAACGTCAATTACGAGGCGCGACGTTTTGAGATGGCCGAGCGTTGGTACAAAGAGGCTTTGAAGCGACGGCCCGACGATGTAAACGTCCGCACAGACCTCGGGCTGACGTTCTTTTTGCGCCAGCCGAGCAATATCGAGAGCGCGCTTGCTGAATTTAGGGAATCGCTCCAGCGTGACCCGCGCCACGAGTTGACGTTGCAGAACATGACGGTCGTGCTGACGCGCAAGGCAAGTCTTGAGAGCGAAAACGCGTCTGTTCGTAAAAAGAGTCTGGAAGATGCCGAGCAGACTTTGAAAAAACTTGAAACCGTAAACCCCTCAAACCCTGCGCTGACGAATCTGAGAGACGCGATTTCGCGTGCGCGCACATCCGTCGGCGCATCGGAGAAGGGAAGGAGTTGAACGAATGAGAGAGCCGGGCAGAGTAAAAATCAATAGCTTGATTTTGCTCGCCCTCGCACTCTGCGTCTCGTCTCACGCGCAACAGAGCCAGCCAAACCTCTCGCCCGTCTTTGGTTCATACACCGTCACGCCGAAACCGGAAGACGTAAAGACAACCGATGCACAGACGCTCGCGGGCGTTCGCATCAGAGTAAAAGGCGCGGACGGAAAACCGGTTGCGCGAAAACGTTTTTATCTGACGACGAAAAGCCTCGAACAGATTGTGCCCGATTGGTCTTCCGTCCCAAAACGCAAATCGTTTCTTGAGAAGGCGAGCCCTGAACTGCGCGCATGGATCGAGGCGCACGATTGCGACTCGCTTTATTGCCCGGAATACGAAGCGGCGTTTGAGACGGGCAAAGAGAGCGTGCCTGAGCTTAAAAGCGCCTACGCCGAAGGCTTGAAAAGACACAGGGATGCGCGCCTCGCGGTGGGCTGGATAAGGGTTCATTTCCCGCTCAAAGAGCTGCGCCTCGGCTATTATCAAACAAAAAAGGGCTGGCTCGCGCGCACGGCGCAGGCCGCCGGAGTGGTCGCTTCCGTGATGACGGATGAGCGCGGCGAGGCCTATTTTACGGGTGTCAAAACCGGCTCATATTTTGTTTCAAACCTCATTCCGATCGAACAGGGAAATCTCGTCTGGAGCGCTCCCGTCACAGTTCCCTCGCTTCTGCCCGGCAAGCTCCATTCAGCGACGGTTGAGCTGATTGCTAAACCGAAATAGCGAATTCGATTGAGCACTGTGTAATTACGCACGGCAGCGAGCAAGGGGGAAATATGATTAACCACAGAGAGACCGCAGACCAAATGGTCTCAGCCGTGTCTCTCTAGTCTCTGCGGTTACATCTTCTTACCATTAAGGCAAACAGAGGAACGGTGTTGAAGGTAACATCACTTCAAAACAGGCGATGCCTTCACGGACTTGCTCTTCTTCTGCTTACGCTGACAGCTTTTCTCACCGACGCGCACACAAAATCCAGCGCGGCCATCCGAACGCTAGAGCCGCAAAGAAAAAGTCGCACGCCTCGCGCGCAGCGCAAACCGCGCGCGAGGCCTCGCATCGATTACACAAAATTTTCACATCGCACCAACGAGCATCGCACAGATTGCGCCAGCTGCCACAAGATGCCAACCGAAAACTGGCGAGCGGTGCGCGCTAAAGACGCTTTTCCCGACATCGCAGACTTTCCAGATCATGCGGCCTGTCTCAACTGTCACAAACAGCAGTTCTTTCGCGGCGCGCGCCCTGATATCTGCTCCGTCTGCCATACAAAGGTCTCGCCGCGCGACGGTGAGCGCCTTGCGTTCCAAACAGCAGGCGTAAGACCGCAAGACGCAAAGCGCGCTGCGCACATCTCACAGTTCGCCACCACTTTTCCGCACGACAAGCATCAGGACGTGATGGCTTTCAATGATGTGGGAAAAGATGAAGCGTTTTTTTTGCGCGCCTCCTTTCAACAG
>CBDUCU010000345.1:0-4765 GCA_965365725.1 uncultured bacterium
CTTTCTTCTTCGGCAGCTATCAGGGCAACAAGATCGCCTTTACACAGCCCATCGACCAGACCTTCGGCATCCCTGACGTTTACACCGCGACGGCGCGACAGGGCATCTTCCGCTACTTCGTGCCCGACCCGGCGCAACCGCTCGTTATCAACGGCACAACCATTACGCGCAACAACCGCCTTCTAGTTGATCCTTCAACCGGCGCGCTCCGCTCCGGAGTTCAACTGTGCGCTACGCCGACTTCCGTCGGCTGCATTCGCACATACAACATTTTTAGCTCGGCCAATAACGGCGCGAACCGCATCGCCGACCCGGCCCTCGCAACCATTTTCGGAAACTACCCTGCGCCAAACAACTTCGGCGTTGCCGGCGACGGACTCAACACTGCTGCGTTTCTCTGGAATCCGCCGACGAAGATCGAGGGGCCAGCCATCTCCGTCCGCGTCGATCACAATTTTAACGAGAACAACTCAATCTTCGGACGCTTCCTCTATTCCGATTACGATACGCTCGAAGGCGATCCGCTCAACGGTCGTCCGCAGGTCTTTCCGGGTCAGCCTCCGCTCGGCGAAGTCTTCCGACGCTCGCACAACCTCGCGCTCAGTTGGCGGCGCGTCATCTCGCCGCGCGTCGTCAACGAGTTTACCGCAGGCTATGCGCGTTTCGGTTTTCTCTTCACGCAGGGCGAGGCCAACCCATCGTTCCCCGACATTCCGCCCTTCGACTTCAGCACCATCGACGAGTATTTCAACAATCGTGCGCGCACGGCCCGCTTTGTCACTACGCCGCAGTTTCTCAACAACCTGACCATCGTCGCCGGCTCGCACGTCTATAAGACCGGCTTCAACGTCCGCTTCTACCGCCACGTCGATCAGCGCAGCCAGCCGGGCGGCGTCGATCTCGCGCCTCTCATCGAGTTCTTCTCGTCAGACCGCGATCCGTTTACGACGGCGGGCGGAAACTTCGCAACTGCGGCCAACATCAACGCCACCGACCGCACGACGCTCGGCGGCTTGATCCTTAATCTGACAGGGTTGCCTTCGCGGATTCAACAGGTCTTTATCGGCAACCTCAACCAGAACGCTTTTCTTCCCGTCAGGGTCGGCGACCAGGTGACGCTCTTTGCCGAGCAGCACAAGATGAATCAGTACAACGCCTTCGTGCAGGACGAATGGCGCGTCCGACCCAACCTGACGCTCAACTACGGCGTGCGTTGGGAATTGAATCCGCCTGCAACAACTGTCGGCGGCGCAGTCCTGCGCCCGACCACACCCATTCAATCTGGCCCGACCTCTTTTGCCGAGGCCGACACTTGGTATGACACGACGAGCGTCGGCGTCTTCGGCCCGCGCTTAGGTTTGGCTTGGAGTCCTGATTGGAAGAGCGGTCTGCTGCGCAGTTTCTTCGGCCCTGCCGGTCGCAGCGTCCTTCGTGCAGGCTACGGCATCGCCTACGACACAGTTTCTTCATTCCAGGTGACGGCTGCCGCCGGGCGCGTGCCGGGACTGCTCTCGACGTGCTCATCGACCTTCCCCTTTACGACGGTGGCCGGCGGTTGCACCGCGCCGGCAAACACGTCCATCTCAGGCGGATTTCCGCTTGCACTGAACCCGCCGACCGTCACACCTTCGTCTCTGTTGACTCCGAGCATCCAACGTCTCAACGATGCGCCTCCCATCACGGTTTTTGCGCCCGAGATGAAAGTTCCGACCGTGCATCAGTGGAGTGTGAGTTATCAGCGCGAGCTGCCCGGCAAGTTCGTCATGCAGGCGGCCTACGTCGGACGCGCGGGCAATCGTCTCTTCATGGCCTACAACATCAACCAGATTAACGCCGACTCGATTCTGCCTTCCTTCCTGCTCATGAAGCAGAACCTAAGTCGCGGCTGTCTGCCGGCAGGCACCGGCGCGCTCACCGGTCAGACATGCACCAACCCAATCCCCTCCTCGCAGATTCCTTTGCTCGCGGCCAACATCCCTGGCGTGACAACTGCCTTTGTCAACGCGTCGGCCGTCCAGACCGAGTTGACCAACAATGCAGCCGGAGCATTCGCTGCACGTCTGGAAAATACGCCCGGCGCGTTTCAGGTTTTGCGGCTGCGTCCCAATCAGCAGTTTGGAACGATCACCAGGTTGAGCGCCTTCTTGTTGACGTCCTGCGGGCGCGCGTCCCAATCAGCAGTTTGGAACGATCACCTATATCGACAACAGTGGGGCTTCAAACTATCACTCGGCACAGTTCACGCTCCGCCGACGCTTCGCCAGTGGTCTCGGGCTGAATCTGGCTTACACCTTCGGTAAATCTATCGACAACCAGTCGGTCGATCCCGTCGCCGCTTCGTCCGGCGGCGGTCTTTCGACGACAAATTCGCGCACGCCTACAGACATACGCGATTTTCGCATCGACCGCGCGCGCTCGGATTTCGACCGCACGCATTCGCTCTCAATCGCATCGACGTGGGACGTGCCGGTCGGTCGCGGCAAGTATTTCCTGCGCAACGCGCCGGGCGTGGTCAACCAGATACTCGGCGGCTGGACGATCAACGGCATCTTTAACGCCATGTCGGGCGAGCCTTTCAGCGTCCGCAGCGGACAGCGCACCTCAAACTCGGCTCACGAATCGCGCGCCGACGTGATTGCGCCCGTCACCGCGCAATTGCAAAACGTGTCGGGGATTCAAGGGCCGGTCGTTTTTGCCAACGACGATGCTTTCGCGCTGCCTGCTCCGGGCACAAACGGTGCGGGACGAAACATCTTCGTCGCCCCGCCTTACTGGAATCTCGACCTGAGCTTTATCAAACATTTCCGGCTCAGCGAAAATCTCAGGCTGCAATTCCGCACCGAGATGTTCAATGCGCTCAATCATGCAAACTTCGACAACCCGCGCGACGCGTCGGTCGGCTCGCCGAGCATCTCTTCCTCGCTCTTCGGGCAAACCTGCTGTGCGGCAGTCGCGCCGCCCTCGACGCGCACAATCATCCAGACGGGCGAAGCATCGCGCGTCATTCAGTTTGCGCTGAAGCTTCAGTTCTAAGAGCGCTTCAGACGACCTACACCAAACAGAAGGCGGATGCTCACAAGCATCCGCCTTCTTCACTTTTGGCGAGGATTAGCCTCAACGATTGTGTGTAAATGGATCGGGTTCGCTGCTCTCGGTGCGAAACGGCAAAGAGTGATTTCAGAGCAACTCTTCAAACATCTTGTAGTGAGACTCAGTCATGCCGAGTCTCTGGTATGTGCTCTGCGCCGCGATGTTCTCTCGTTCGACATAGAGACGAAAACCGCGCACGCGCGCGTCCTTGAGAGCAAGTTCTTTGACGAATTTGTAGAGACGCGTGTAGATGCCGCGCCTTCTGTATTCGTGTTTGACATAGACGCTTTGCACCCACCAGAAAAGACCGTCGCGCCAGTCGCTCCATTCAAAGGTAATCATCAATGAACCGACGGGCGATTGGTCTTCGGCAATTACATAGAAACCATATTGCGGGTTGGCGAGCAGGTTTCTCACGCCCGACGTGAGCGTTTCAATCGAGAGTTCGAGGCTCTCGGTTTCAAGCGCCATCGCGCGATTGAATTCAACGAGAGCGTTTACGTCGCGCTCGTCTGCGATGCGTAGATTGATGTTCATAAAAGGAACAATTAAACACAGAGACACAGGGACACAGTTTTTCTTCTTAACTGTGTCTCTGTGTCTGTGTGGTTACTCATGTCTTTCGTATTGTTAATTTATCCAGACCGGTTTCGAGTTGCACCCCGTGCCGTCGCTGCGCCAGCGCGGACACGACCAGAAGTAGTTGCCCGTGCTGGCCGGCCCGCGCTTGACGGTCGGCGTGCCGCACTGCGCACACTTCGGCCCCGTCTCGATTGCCGGACCCGGCTCTTGCAGCACCGCGCCTTTCTCGTCGAACCAGCGCACGGCCTGACATTCAGGGTAGCTTGCGCACGCAAGCGACGCGCGTCTTCCCTTCTCTTTTGGCAGACGCAGGCGCATCGCGCCGCCACACGCCTGACAGTTTGTCTCAAACAAAGCCTTGCGCTGTTTTGCGTTTCGCGGCGCGTCGCTCAAAAAGCCGCATGCGTCGCGCCCGAACGAACAGGCGAGAAATTTGCCCGATTTGCTTTCGCGCTCGACGAGAAAACCTGTGCGCCCCTGCCGCTTGCACTTCGGGCAATCGTGCGCGCCTTCGGGTCGCGGTTGCGGAGCGCGCGCCGCACTCGCCTGTCCCGCTTCCATCTGCGTCGCTGCGATCTGCCCGACAAGCTCGGCGACCATCCGCTTGACCTCGCCGAGAAAGGTTGTGAACTGATACTCGCCGCGCGTCATAAGCGCGAGTTTTTTCTCCCACATCCCTGTCAGCTCCGCCGACTTGAGCAGAGGGTATGCGAGCATCTTGATGAGAGCCGCGCCCTTCTCCGTCGCGTGCAGGCTCTTTTTTTCGCGCACGATGTAACCGCGTTTCAGTAACGTCTCGATGACGGCGGCGCGCGTCGCCGGTGTGCCGAGCCCTGCGTCTTTCATCGCCAGACGCAGCTCTTCGTCTTCAACCTTTTTGCCCGCCGTCTCCATCGCGCCGAGCAGCGTCGATTCCGAATAACGCGGCGGGGCTTTGGTCTGCTTGGCAATCGCTTCGGCCTTCAAGACCTCTGCCGCGTCTTTCGCCGAAAGCTTTGGCAACTCGTCTTCCGCTTCGTCTTCGTCGTCCGCGCTCTTTTTCAAATCCTTCGCCGGAGGATCGACCTCGCGCCAGCCCGCTTTGAGGATGACC
>CBDUCU010000346.1:0-4752 GCA_965365725.1 uncultured bacterium
GATTGCCAACGCGCTCGGCACCTCCGAAGGCAGCATCGGCCCGACCCGCGCGCGCTGCCTCCAAAAGCTGATGAAAGCGCTCGGGAAGATGGGTTTATCGTGATCGTAAATCGTAAATAGAGATGCTCTATTCTGAGATTTGTAACTACTCTTCAAGGCTCGCGGCAGCACAATCTCACAATCTCGATTTACGAATCACTATTTTCATTCATGAATGTATTTTTCTGCGCCAAAGCGAGACTGTATGCGTGGAATTGCCGGGCCGCCTCAAGTAAAACGGTCGGGATTTCTTCGATTGATGATTGACGAACCACGTTTTATGGCCTTTTGGAGTTGAGATGAACCTAATCAGCCATCCAGTCTCGTTTGCGCGTCTTGTCGATCTGGCCGAAGGCCGTCTCACGGCGGACGAGCGCACTGCCGTCGAATCGCATACAAACTCTTGCGAGCGTTGCGCCGTGCAATTAGCTTCGCTCAAAAAGAGCATCAGCCTGATGCGCGCCGACGACTCTATGGACGCGCCACGTGATGCGCTGGCTTACGCAATCAATCTGTTTGGCGCGCGCCGCACGGCTTCCGCCCCGTCGCTTGTCGAGCGCATCCTCGCCGCGCTCACCTTCGACAGCGCGCTCACCGCTCCGGCCTTCGGCGTACGCTCAAGCAACACCGCCGACTCTCGCCAATTGATGTACGCCGCCGGTGCGACCGACATCGATCTACGCATCGTGCGCAGCGAAGTGGGATGGACAATCTCAGGCCAGGTGCTTGGCGAATGTGCAGGTGGGCGCGTCGAGATTGCGGGCGGCGACTCTGTTGAGTTAAATGAACTCTGTGAATTCGCTCTGCCGCCCCTTTCGGCAGGCAGCTATAAGCTTCTGCTTCGTTTGCAGGGCGCGGAAGTTGAGATACCGGAGATTCATCTCGGAGCTTAAGACCGACACGAGAGCTGAGTAGAAAGCAAAGACCTTCATGTTCTTCAATGCAATCGCGAAAATCTAAGTCGAGAACTTTCAAATCTGTGAGTTGAGATTTCAGATTTGGTTTCGCCGCTTACGCCTCAGGGAATCTACATTCAAGCCAAATCCCAATCTTTTTAGACAGCGCGCAAAGATGAAATCCGAAGAGTTGGCCGAGCAACTTCTGTCCGCAGACGAGGCGGGCCGCGCGGCGTTGCTCGCGAAGCATTGCGCGCTCGTCGATCTTCAATTTGCCTATCTTCTCAAAGAGATTGCTCTTGAAGGATGGATGAGCCAGCCCGCGCGCGCGCTGGCCGCCGCCGCAATTCTTCGCATGCTCTTTGATAAAAATTCAGAGACGGAAATGGCAGCGCTTGCCGAGTGGGCTGGTGCGATTGCTGCGCTTGTCGAAGGGCAGATGGAAGTAGCGCTGGCGCGGCTCGATTCTGCCGAGTCGCGCTTTCTTGAAATAGGCAAACCCGAGCAGGCTGCTGCGACGCAGACCAGCAAGCTCGTCGCTCTCGCCATGCTTGGTCGCTACGACGAGGCCATCGAGTGCGGATTACGCGCGCGCGACGTGCTCGTAGAGCATGGCAATCTGCGTATTGCGGGCCGCGTCGCACAAAACGTCGGCAACGTCTATCTGCGGCGCGAAAGATACATCGAGGCCGAACGTTTTCTTGAAGAGGCGCGCGCGCGTTATGCCGCGCTCGATGACCAGAAACTGCTCGCGCAAATCGAAAACAATCTTGCGCTGGCGCGCACGCTTCAACATAAATTCCGCTCTGCCGAAGAACTCTATGCTGCTGCGCTCGCGCGCGCCGAAGCCGCCGGTCTTGCCGTCACACAGGCCGAGATTGAAGCCTCGATGGGCAATCTCGCGCTCTCGCAGGGTCGCTATGACCGTGCGCTCGATTATCTTGAGCGCTCGCGTCGTCGTTATGCGTCGCTTGGCATGGCGCATCAATCGGCCATCGCCGAGCTTGAGCTGGCCGACGCATATCTCGAACTCAATCTCGCGCCCGAAGCCGCCGCAGTTTATCAACGCGTCGTCCCCGTCTTTGCCAAGCTATCGATGCGCGCCGAGCAGGCACGCGCACTCGCACGAATGGGCCGCGCACTGCTTCTGATGGGCCGGTCTGATCAAGCGCATCGCCGCCTTGCCGATGCGCGCGAGCTTTACGCCAGAGAGGGCAACTACGTCGGCGAGGCAGCCGTCACGCTGACGGAGGCGCAACTGCATCACGCCGAAGGCGATTTCGTCGCCGCAGGTCTTGCAGCATCGCAGGCCGAGCTGCCGCTTGCCGAGGCCGGCGCATGGGGCCGTCTGCTGCTTGCGCGCTGGCTGCGCGGCGAAGCGGCACGCGCCGAAGGTCATCATCGTCTCGCCAAAATTCTTTTAGAGAGCACGCTGGCGGATGCTAAAGGGCATGGCCTGCCGCAGATGATCGAGCGCTGTCACACCTCGCTCGGTCTTTTGGCCGCCGCAGATGGGCGTAACAAAGAGGCGGAAGAATCGTTTAAGCACGCAATTTCTTTGATTGAGACGCTGCGCGCGCCGCTCCCCGCCGAAGAGATTCGGACGGCCTTTGTTGCAGACAAGCTCACGCCCTACAACGAGCTGATGCGACTCTGTCTGTTTGACGACGGGCGCGTGCGCGTCAGAGAAGCGCTCGGCTATGTTGAGCGCGCACGCTCGCGCGCGCTTGTCGAGATGATGAGCGGTTCGCTTGAGTTTCGCCCGCTCGCGCGCGACCGGTTCGAGGCACAGTTATACGAGCGGCTCGACGAACTTCGCGGGGAGCTAAACTGGTTCTACAGCCAGATCAATCGCCCGCTTGAAAACGAAACCGCACGCACAATGGATGCATCGGCGATGCAAGCTCTTTATGAAGCGGTGCGCGAGCGCGAGCGCGAGACTTCGGAGATCATGCGGCAACTCCAACTGCGCACGACGGGCGACAAAGCAGACACCGCACACGTCGAGACGCTTGACATCGATGCTCTCCAGCAGCAACTCGGCGAAGAAACGGCTCTTATCGAATACGCCGCGCTCGACGGTGAGCTGTATGCCTTCGTCGTCACTTCTGAAAGTGTCGAAGTAGTGCGCAATTTAGGAAGCGAGCACGAGGCTGAAACGCTGCTCTCAGGTCTGCGATTTCAGATCGACTCGCTGCGTTACGGGGCCGCATCGCTGCGTCGTCATCTTCCATCTCTTAACGAACGCGCCACGCGTTATCTCTCGCAGCTTTACGATTTTCTGCTCCGCCCCGTCGAGCCACTTATTGCGCGCACGCGTCGGCTCGTCGTCGTTCCTCATCGCGCGCTTCACTATGTGCCCTTCCACGCGCTTTACGACGGGCGCTCGCATCTGATCGAGACGCGCGAAGTTAGCTACGCACCCAGCGCGAGCGTGCTCAGCCATTGTCTTTCGCGTCCGCCATCGTTTTTTGAAAGCGCGCTTCTGATTGGCGTCGCCGACGCGCACATCCCGCGCGTGCGCGACGAGGTGCGCGCGCTCGCCGAGTTGTTCCCGCATACCGACGTGCTTCTCGATGAAGAGGCTACGCTGCAAGCTCTGCGCGAGGGTGCGCACAAAGCCGACGTTCTGCACCTTGCCTGTCATGGACAGTTTCGTCCCGACAATCCGCTCTTCTCGTCTCTGCGTCTTGCAGATGGGTGGCTGACGGTGCGCGATGCTTATGGCTTGCAGCTTTCGGGCGCGCTTGTCACGCTCTCGGCCTGCGAGACCGGAATAAGCGCGGTCGCTCCCGGCGACGAGTTGTTAGGTCTTGTGCGCGGATTTTTTTCCGCCGGTGCACAGACGCTCGTCATGAGCCTCTGGCCCGTTGACGATGCGGCCACTGAGCGCACGATGCGAGATTTTTATGCCTTTCTGCGCGAGGGCCGCCGACCTGCCGACGCGCTTCGCCAGGCACAGCTCAAACTGATGCCTGAGCAGACGCATCCGTTTTTCTGGTCGCCCTTTATCGTCGTCGGTCGCTGGTGAAGAAAATCTCCAAAACAGATGTATTTTCCGCTCCCTTTCAGACACTGTTATGACGGTGAGAAGCATCAAAGTCGTCGGTTACATCTGTTTTGCTTTTCTCTTGCCGGAACACTTTTATCTAAAAATTTCCCGGCTCTAAACAAGCGCCCAAAGATGCTCAAATTAAGCTCGCAAACCTTCGCGCCGTTTCGGGCAAAGGAGTAATAACTTTAATGCGCCGCATTTCTTTACTCGCTTTCACGCCGCTTCTGCTCGTGCTTTTACTTTTGTGGGCTGCCGCTCCTGTATCTCTCGCATCGAGCCGCGACGACGACAACACCGAAGGCCACGACGATATTCTCGCCTGCGAAGTGCTTGTTCGTCTCAAACAGGAATCAGACCTCGCGGCTGTCGCCGCACAGTTTCAACTCAACCCCGCGCCGATTGATCGATTCCCCGTGCTTCCCGTCTTTCGCCTGAGCATCAACAACTGTTCGCCTGCATCTCCTTCGGTCGATGCGGTGGCGAAGGCTGCCGCGCTCTCGGCTGATGCGCGCGTCGAATGGGCAGAGGCCAACTATACGCACGACACGCCCGAAGGCGTTGGCATCTCATGGAGCGTCGGCATCTCATGGAGCGTGGTTGACGCGGTCGGCGATTACGTCTCAGACGCGCGACAGTGGGCCGATGATCAGATTCACGCGCGCGAAGCACACGCACACGCGCGCGGAGCGGGGCAAATCGTCGCGGTGCTCGACACCGGCGTTGATCGTCGTCATCCCGCGCTCGCAGGCCGACTCATCGGCG
>CBDUCU010000347.1:0-4745 GCA_965365725.1 uncultured bacterium
ACCGCCATATTGCTCTCGTTTATGAGCGACAGTCTGAAGATGACGCTCTCCACTTACGAATTGGGCGACGCACAACAGAGCCTGCGAACGGCGCATGAATACATCAACCGCGACCTGACTTCAGGCGGCGACGGACTTTGGAACGTGAGCAACATCTGTGTGCGCCCTAATTTTGTCACTAACTATTTGTCGCGCAATCCCTACAACAGCGCGTGCGGAACGACCGGGCTCATCAATCTTCCGCTTATTCAATCCGACGACAATCTGCCGGCAAACATCACCGTCTTGGGTACAAACCCGCTTGTCAAGGTGCGCTCTAACCCGCCGAATATTCCGGCGACCGATAGAATGACGCTCCTTCAGATTGATCCAGACATCAATAGCAGCCCCATCGGATTGGCGGCCAGCTCCATTACCGGGACGGGCCAGTACGTCAGAGTTCCTGCAGCCGACATCAATAAATTCAACGTTGGTGAAATCTGGTTCTTCACCTCTTCGGTCGGTGCCACCTTCGGGACGATCACAGGCAAAAATGCGGCCACCAGCACGCTGACTTTTGGTAACGGAGATGCTTACGGATTAAATCAGATAAGTGCAAACGGGCCGATTAACGTCGTCTCAAGCAGCGGGACAATACCGACTTCGATTCGCCGGATGCGCATTATCCATTATTTCGTCAACGAAAACGGTCTGCTCATAAGACGCACATTCGGGGTCGCAAATGCAGGTTTCAACGATAGTGTCATTGCCGAGCATGTCACTAATCTTCAGTTTCGTTACATCCTGACCCCGGACGACGTAACTGGGCTGGGGCGCGCGCCCGTTTCGCAAATCCTCGTCGACCAACAAGGAGAGGTGCGGCAGGTAGAGGCCGCAGTGAGCGCGGAGACAGCGCATCTGCTCTCCGACGGCAAAAGAAAAACAATTTCAATGACGGCGACAACGAGCGTACGCAACTTCCAGTTTAGTGAGGCGCTTCAACCATAACTTTTCGCAAACAAGAAGATTGAACTTCCTCACAAGAGAGGTGTTAATAATGTTCCCCAATCAGCAACAGAAAAAATCCTTGAGCGAGGCATATACCGAAAGACGCGGCGAGCGCGGGGCGGCGCTCGTGATGGTCGCCATCATCATGGTGCTGCTTGCGGGCATCGCAATGTGCGTGATTGCCGCCGTCTCGGATGAAACTCGTATCGCCGGTAGCGACATGCGGCGCACGCAAACCTTCTATGCCGCCGCCGCCGGCATCGAGAAGATGACCAACGACTTTAGTGGTCTTTTCACACGCACGTCGAACCCTTCGCAGGCGCAGCTTGATGCAATTGAACTGGGTTCACCGCCAGAATTGGTTGCGGAAGGTTTTCGGTTCAACCAAACGCTCGAGTTGGATCAAGCTCTGTTGACAAAGATGCAGCTTTCGCAGGGCATCACCAATGGGTCAAACCCGACGGTGACGATTCCGAGCGGCCCGTTTGCCGGTCTGCTTGCTTCCGTCTCGCCCTACAAGCTCAACTCGACGGCGACGCAGGTCAGCTCGAATATTGAAGTCACGCTCAAGCGCGAAATCAACAATTATCTGATTCCTCTCTTCCAGTTCGGAATGTTTAGCGATGGCGACATCGAGCTGCATCCCGGTCCGCCCTTTGTCTTCAACGGGCGCGTCCATGCCAACGGCAACCTCTATCTCAACGGCGACGTTACCTTGCGCGACAAGGTAACGGTCGCCAATGAACTCGTCTTTAACGTGCTGCGCAACAACAGCACGAGAACGGGCGCAAACGTTCGTATGGTCGTCAATGGCATCACGGTGCCGTTGACGATGGGCAGCGTCGTCAACGGCCCTAATTTCCCGACCGCCACACAAGGGCAGCGCGGCTTTTTCCCGGGCTCGCCCAACGGCTCTGACAATACGAGCTGGAAGAGCACGTCTGTGGCACCCGCTCAGGCTGGACAAAACAATAAGTTCGGCGGACAGCTTTTGACGCGCATGACGGGCGCGTCCTCGCTTTTGCTCCCGCTCCAACTCGGCGGCAACCCGACGCGCGAGCTGATCAAACGGCAGGTTACGGGCGACGCTACTGCCGACCCCGTTCTTCATCAATCCCGCTATCACACAAAGGCGCAGATTCGCATTCTCATTGACGATGAGAGCGTAACGTCAGATGCAGCCGGCATTCGAGACACCGATTGTGACGGCGGCACCTGCGTCAAGCTCTCCACTTTTAACCCGATAGCTCTTGACGGTGGCAAGGCTCTTCTTCCGGTGAGTGATACCGGAGCATATACGAGCACGACAAACTGGATTCAGGGTAAGCCGGGTACGGGTCAGAAGATGGCTCAAACAGTTCGCGGCGTGCGTTTTTACAACGTCCCTGCGTTGGGAACCACTGCTCCGGATAAATTTTATGCAAAAACAACCGATCCGGCTTATGTGAGCTTGCCAAAAGTGAATGGTGTGCTTGTCCCGCCCGGGTCTGGAATCACAGGCAAAATTCTCATCCAAATTGTCGCCCCCGACGGTACTGCCCGCGACGTGACCAAAGAAATTCTGAGCATGGGCGTAACGGTTGGCGAGCCAAACGCCATCATCCATCTGCAAAGACCATTGTGGGCGGCCTACATGCAGGGCGCACGTGACCGCGACGGCGGCAATAAGAATCTGGAATTCCTTATCCACGACGCAACGTCGCGCTGTGTGGCGGATGGCGAAATAAACATCGGGACTGGCTTCTCGATCAATGCTAATTCCGGCCACTACGATACGACGACCCCCAACAACATCGATGACGACACGCACAGCGCCTCGGCCCCCTATATGCCGATCAGCGCTACCAGCTTTATTCGCAACGACCGGTTTGACCTTGGCTCGATGAACAGCATCGTACCGATCAATGTTTACAATCCGCGCGAAGGCTGGATCAGAGGCTCGCTTGACGCGACCAAACACTATGAGCGCGGGATGACAAGCGTCGTCGAAGTAAACATGAGAAATCTGGCACGTTGGGTTGACGGTGTATTTGATGCCAATCTCTTAAACAACACAGATGCACGGAGCACATACATCGACGGTGCGGAAGGCTATGTCCTGTATATCTCTGATAGACGGGGCGACCGCCTCAAGATGGAGTACAACCGCGCGGGTTCAGTCGTGCAGATGACCAATGGCATGGTCGATAACGAAGACATCTACGGCCCGAACAGTCAGCTTGATCCCGGCGAAGACGTAATCGACTTTGGAACCGATTACGCCACCGGACAGCCGAAAAAAGGCCGTCTGCAAAGAGACACGCTGGAGCTTCCTGACCCCGAGGCCGGCGGATGGAAGATATCGGGCATCGCCCCTACGCCTAACCAAATCCTTAGTTGGATGAATCCAAACAACTACTTCCGTCGCGCCGTCCGTCTCTTTAACGGCGACAACCTTCAGGTCAGCGGCGCCCCGGACAAACTCGGTCTTTACAAGGGCATCACCGTCGCCACAGAGAATATGGTCTATATCTGGGGCAGCTATAACACGACCGGCATCAATGTCGCGCCGCCACCGGGCACAGCGACGCTCAACGACGGCGGCTATCTCGGGCCGCAGGTTCCCGCTTCCATCGTCGCCGACGCTTTCTTCCCGCTCTCGAAGACTTGGGCCGACGGCATGAGCGCATACAACCCTGAGGGTGGTAACTCCGCTACGACAATCAGGAGGGCCGATGAGAACGTCCCCGGCCCGAACGAAGAGACGGCTGTGCGCGCGGCAATTCTTGCCGGCATCAACAAGTCGGCTTTGACCGGCGACCCGGATCAGGACAACGGAGCAGACTCGCGTCTGAGCGGCGGCATCCACAACTATCCTCGCTTCATTGAAAACTGGCTCACGCCGCAACGCCGTTGGAACTTTGTCGGCTCTTACTGCCCGCTCTTTAGCTCGACGCAGGCGCTCGGGCCTTGGATTTATCTCAACCAGCAAATCTACGGTGCGCCGCAACGCAACTGGGCCTTCGACACCTCTTTCCGCGACGTGCGCCGTCTGCCGCCGGGCACTCCGATGTTCCAATACATCGAGCCGACCGGTTTCAGACAGGTCATCAATTAAGCGTCTCGCGTTCGTCGCTTTGAAAAAAAGTCAAAACCGAGAGGGCGGGAATCGCCTCCCGCCCTTCTCGACATCCCTTCCGCAATACGCCGTCTCTCAAACACCTTCCAACACTTCTCACACACATCCACACAAATGGCGAAGATCAATCAATTCCTCAAACTGATGAAGCAGCACGACGCTTCAGACCTCCATCTGGCAAGCGGCTCTGCGCCGTACCTGCGCGTTCATGGCGAGATGATGAGAGTCAACTATCAGGAGATGTCGCACGAGGTCTGCCAGAGCCTGCTCTATCAGATTATCAACGACTCGCAGAAGGAGCATTTCGAGGAGCACTGGGAGCTCGACTTTAGCTATCCGCTGCAAGGCGTGGGGCGCTTCCGCGTCAACGTCTTTATGCAGCGAAAGGGAATTGCGGCGGTCTTTCGTCTGATCCCCGAAAGAGTCGGGACGTTGCAGGAGTTGGGGCTGCCCGAACATCTTCTCGAACTCATCAACGTCTCCGAAGGATTGATCCTCGTCACAGGCCCGACCGGCTCTGGCAAATCGACGACGCTCGCTTCGCTGATCAACCACATCAACATGAACCAGCGCGCGCACATCATCACCATCGAAGACCCGATTGAATTTGTCCATACAAATCAGCAAGCGCTAGTCAGCC
>CBDUCU010000348.1:0-4734 GCA_965365725.1 uncultured bacterium
GCAGGCAGAAACGGAATCGGCTGCACTTGATTGCTCGCAGGATTGACGACAAGAGCGCGCACCACAATCGAGTCGCCGTCGAGCGCAAGCGTTGCTCCGACGGCTTCGGGCCATTGTGCCGCGCCGCCCAAAAAGCTGCTAAAGAGAAGCCCCATCAGAAAATTGCTGCTCTGCGCAGCAAGTGCGGCTTGCGCTTCGCCATCAGGTTGTTGTCCGGTCGCCTGCGCCTCCATCTCAGCGATGTTGACGGCTGGCGGCGGCGGGGCATCCTCAACAGGCTCCGTAATGCTTGGCGACGTTAGTTCCGCCAATTTTTGTGCGTCTGCTTCCGCCGCGCTTTTTGCTTCGGCCTCCATGCGCGCGATCTCGGCATCGGCCTGTTTGTCAATCTCCTGCTGCTCGGCTTCGGTCATTCCCGCTTGTTGCTTTTCATAGCTCTCGCGGATGAGCTGCGTGCCCTTGCCCATCAGTTCGACATCAAAATAGAGAAAGACCGGCTCTGTCGAAAGTCGGCTCCGCAGCGACTGAAAACGCGCGTTGGCAGCCAGCGAAGGCTCGCCCTCCATCTTCAATTTTTTGAGCGTGAAATCGCTCTCCGCCATGAGGATGAGGTTTCCGTAACGCTTTATAAAAAACGACAGGCTTGACTGCGCAGGTTGCGCTTTGTCAGCCGTGCGACGGCTTGATTTTGCAGCCTGCCCCGCATCCGGTTTTTCTTCAGCCGCGCTCGCCTGCTCTGCATCATTGAAAGACTTCTTATATTTGTCGGACATCTCACGCACCTTCGGCTCGATGGTGCGGGCTTGCTCGACGCTTGCGAATTGGTATGCAGCGATAAACTCAGGCAGGTCTGTGCGCGTCCGCATCGCCAATGTGTAGGCGTTCGCTTCGCTCAGATGTTCTGCGTTTGATGTAAAGAAGTCGATGGCTTCGTTCAACTCTTTGACCTCGCCGCCCACCGAGCGAGCAACGTCGAGAATCTCTTTCATTTCCTTTGAACGAGCGAGCTGCCCGACCTTGCGCATCTCAACAACAAATGCATAACCCTCAGCCGAGACGAGTTCTTCAAAGACGCGCTCTGCCTCAAAATCTTCCTTCTCTTTTTTCGAAGGCGTGGGCGTGGGGCGTGCAGGTGTCTGGACGGGTGCAGTCGGTTTTGTCTTCTGCGTCGTCGGTGCATCAATTTTGCGCGGCGCGTTTGTTCTGCTTCTCCTCTGCGCAGAAGCAACAGCAGCACACGGGGCAAACATAAAGAGCGCGACGAGAGCGGACGAGATAAGACGCTTCAAACTCTTTTGCGAAGACATAAAGGGATGTGGCGCTCCACTTCTAAAAAATCTGCGGTGAGCCTCAGGCGAGCCTGCAAAGTACGTCGAACGGGACGCGTATCCGTAAAATGAGATTAGCACAACGGGCGCGGCTTTGACATTGGATAATCTTTTACAAAACAGGTGCGTGCGCAGGTTTGACTTGACAGTGCGGAAGGAATAGAAATGAGCCATCTCGCTCTCCAATCTTTACCGCAAGAGGCTTTTACGTGATGAATAAGACGCATGTCTTTCGCGCCGCGCTCTTTGTTCTGTGCGCGGTCTTTGTCATCAGTTGCACCAACGCGCCTGAGCAGCCGGCGACAAACACTGCGCCCGCCGCGCCGCCCACCGCAATGAACGTGCCCGCCGAACTCAAACCAGCCGTTGACAGCTTCGCTTCCGACGATCTGATGCGCCACATCAAAGTGCTGGCCTCGGACGAATTCGAGGGACGCGCGCCCGGCTCGAAGGGTGAAGATTTGACGGTCAAATATCTCACCGAGCAGTTTCAACGCATCGGACTCAAGCCCGGCAACCCCGACGGCACGTTCGTCCAGAAAGTTCCGCTCGTTGGCTTTACCGCACAGCCCACAGCGAAATTTACCGCAGGCGACAAGACGATTGATCTGAAGTTCCCGGATGATTACGTCGCCGTTACGCGCCGGAGCGTGCCCGAGATTAAGGTCGAAAACTCAGACATTGTTTTTGTCGGCTATGGCGTGGTTGCGCCCGAATACGGTTGGGACGATTACAAGGACGTTGACGTGCGCGGCAAGACCATCGTCATGCTTATCAACGACCCGGCTGTGCCCGACCCCAACGACCCGTCGAAGCTCGACGAGTCGGTCTTTAAGGGCAAGGCGATGACGTATTACGGTCGCTGGACTTACAAGTATGAGATTGCAACGGCGAAGGGCGCGGCAGCCGCCATCATCGTCCATGAGACTGGGCCAGCCGGTTACGGCTACGAGGTCATCAGAAACAGTTGGGGGCGCGAGAATTTCGACATCCAGAAACCCGACAAAAACATTGGGCGCGTCGGCATCGAATCGTGGATTACAGACGTTCGCGCCAAAGAGCTTTTTGCGGCAGGCGGTCAAAACTTCGACGAGCTGAAAAAGGCTGCGTTGACAAAAGAGTTTAAGCCGGTGGCGCTCAATGCAAAGGCGAGTTTTGCGTTGAAGAACACTGTGCGCGAAGTGCAGTCGCAGAACGTCGTCGCTAAGCTCGAAGGCTCAGACCCCGCGCTCAGAAACGAGTACATTGTCTATTCCGCACACTGGGATCATCTGGGGCGCGACGAGAGCCTGCAAGGCGATCAGATTTACAACGGCGCGATTGACAACGCATCGGGCACGGCGACGATTCTTGAGATTGCCGAAGCCTTCACCAAATTGCAGACTCCGCCCAAACGCTCGATTCTCTTTCTCGCCGTGACGGCTGAGGAAAAGGGTCTGCTCGGCGCGAAACACTACGCGGAGAACCCTCTCTATCCTCTGACGAAAACTCTCGCCAACATCAACATCGACGGCATCAATCAATGGGGGCGCACGCGCGATCTCGTCATCATCGGTTTAGGCAATTCAACGCTTGACGATCTGACACAGGAGGTCGCCTCACTTCAGGGACGCACCATCAAGCCTGATGCTGAAACAGAGAAAGGCTTTTACTATCGCTCCGACCATTTTGAGTTTGCCAAACAGGGCGTGCCCGCACTCTACACAAAGAAGGGCACGGAGTTTGTCGGCAAAGACCCGAACTTCGCCAATCAGAAGCGTGAAGAGTATGAGAAGGTCGATTACCACAAACCGCCCGACGAGGTTAAACCCGACTGGGATTTTGCGGGCGCGATTGAAGACGCTCAAATACTCTTTGTCATTGGTCATCGCATTGCAATGGGCGAGAAATGGCCCGAATGGAAACCCGGCACAGAATTCAAAAACAAACGCGAAGAGATGTTAAAGAACACTCCGACCGGCCCGTGACGACTAAAAGGCGGAAGGCTCAATCATCGATGATTGAGCCTTCCGCCTAATCTGAATGTGCAGGCCGGGTAGCAAACTTCTCTGCCAAAAGCTTGCTACCCGACTCTGCGACCAACCGACGGCTCACTACCCCGACATAGCAAACCGGCGGTGGAATTTCAGCCGCGCCGCATCTGCCTTGCGAGCGCGGATTTTGCCTGCGCGAGAAGTTTTATCCCTCCCGCTTTGTCTGGACGACTTCCCCCGTTGCCGTCCGACGCGCTCAAGATATTCGGCTAGACTTGAGAAAAACTTGAGCCGTCTGCGCATCGCCAACAAAAAAATCCACACCCACAATGATGAAGGCTTTTGATTTCAAGGATTTAGCAGCAACGATTTTTTTTGATATTTTTTCGAGTAGAATTTTCAGGCAGATTTCTTTTCTTGCGCATCTCTCAGGCCGTCGCTTAGAAACCTCACGCCGAGCACAAAAAAGAAGATACAAAAGGCGGGCGCGAGCAACAGAAAAGGTTGTGACGTGAGCAGAGTAATCTCCGAAGCCGAGGCGAGCATGTTGCCCCAGCTCGGCTCCGGCTCCTGCACGCCGACTCCCAAAAACGAGAGTGCGGTTTCGGCCAGCAGAAAGGCCGGCAAAAGTATCGTCGCCTGTACGACGAGCGGCCCCAGGGCGTTCGGTAAGATATGGCGAAACAGTATGCGCGCGTCCGACAGTCCCAAGCCTTCGGCGGCCTGCACAAACTCGCGTCTGCGCAAAGAGAGTATGAGTCCGCGCGCGATACGTGCAATCTCAGCCCAGCCGGTAACGACAAAGATTGCGACAAGTAGCGTTGCGGCGCGAAGCGGCGGAAGCTCAAGCGGGAAGGCCGCGCGCGCAGCAATGATGACGACGAGCGACGGCAAAGCCATCATCGTATCGGCCACGCGCATGAGCGCTGCGTCAACCCAACGCCCCGCATATCCGGCCACGCATCCAAGCGCGATTCCAACCAAACTTGCCAGAAGCGTCCCCAACGGCCCGACCATGAGCGTAAAGCGCGCCGCACGCAGCAGACGCGCCAAGCGGTCGCGTCCCAAACCGTCAGTACCGAGAAGGTGGAGGCGCGGCGCATCAACACTTGTTTGCGTATCGCTTGCAGCAGGTGTTTGCAGCCCGACGAGATGTCTATCCGTCTCAAACAATCCGAGAAATTTATATCTATGCCCGTGCATAAAAAATGAGAGTGGATAGGGCCGCGTGCGGTCGTCCTCATAACGACGGCGAAGCGGGTCGGCGAGCCTGCGCGCATAGACAAATGGGCGCGCGTGAAAATTTCCTTGCGCGTCGAAAAACCGAATCGAGGTCGGCGGTGCATTTGTAGCGAGGCGGAGTTGCTCGCGGAAATCATTCGGAGAGAGAAAGTCTGCGAGCGCAGCAAAGAGGTAGAAGAGAAGGCAGATAA
>CBDUCU010000349.1:0-4702 GCA_965365725.1 uncultured bacterium
AATTCGGGCGTTAGGTGTCTTCGCTTCTTAACGTGAGGTTATGCCCAGGCGGATTTACTTCTCGTGCGGTTTTGATGAGCGTGACCTGCCTCAGATCAAGTCACACTGTGGCTTCCTACAGGGGGCAGGTTGCGTTATTGAATTCTCTCCTCAGTTTGCCGGATGGAGTTTCTATCGGAATATTGAGGATGCTATTGATAGGTGCGATTCTTTCGTCGCTCTCGTCGGCCGTGATCGTGCCGTCAGTTCTTGGCTGGCGCACGAACTGGAGTACGCCTTCGCTCTGAGTCGGGCTCGTTTCCGTCCTAGGCCACGTCTATTCGGCATCCGAATTGAGGGCTTCGATTTGCCGAATTGCTCGAAACATATCTCCGTGGAGTGGCTGGACGGAAGTGCCGAATCGAACGAACTCTTATTGCAGGACCTCCCCGAGCGGGTATGATTCCTGCTGCCGCGCCGCCTAACATTGGCATGCACCCGACCGCGAAACAGCGCGGCCTTCATCCGTCAGCTTGGGTGCTCGTTTAGTTGAATGCGCGCGGGTGATGCCCGGCGTTAGCTTGCGTTCTGATAGATAAAACTCAATTCGAGCTTACATTTGATAGAAGGCAGGATGAGGTTTATGTCGTGGCCTAACAGCTTTGTATATATCCAACTGCCATTCTCCTGTCTCAGATAATGTTCCACCAAGACTTCGTCTTGCGAGACAAATATGTACTCAAACAACGTATCCAACTGTTGATAATCTTGAAATTTCTTTCCCCGATCAAAGGCTGCCGTCGCTTCCGAAAGCACTTCAAAAATTATCGCTGGATTAAGCACGACATCCTTTTGCTCATCGTGGAACTTTGTCTCACCGCAAACCACAGAGACATCAGGATAGAAGAAAAATCCTGGCTTCGGCGCACGCACCTTCAGAGCGCTTGGATAGACACGACACGGGCTGCCGAGCGGTTGACCATGAAGGCCGCCGATGATGTTTGCCACAATCAGATTATGTCGCTCGCTCCCGCCCGCCATTGCGAACATCTCACCGTCAAGATATTCGCTTTTGTACTGAGCTTGCCGCTCGAGCCTCAGATATTCTTCAGGGCTGATATAAATGTTGGGTATTGACGACATCGCTTCACCTGCTCAAACAAAACACTTCTGATGCTCACACTAATAAGAATACACTGAATTCCGTGCAGCAATCTAAGAAACAAATAGCGTACAATACATCTGAACAAAGACGCTTGGAGGTTGGAACGCGATGCTCAGGTCGGTCGAAGAGCAGATTCAGAAGGCAATCGCCAAAGGCGAGTTTGACAACCTTCAGGGCAAGGGCAAACCCATCGACCTCGAAGCATACTTCAACACGCCTGAAGATTTGCGGATGGCCTATTCAATCTTGAAGGGCGCAAATGTCTTGCCCGAAGAAGTACAGTTGTTAAAAGAGGTCGAAGCGTTGAAAGAAGAGTACAAAACTTGCTCTGATGAAGAGAGAAAGACTCGGTTGCGCAGGTTGATAGCTGACAAGTCCGCTCAGGCTTCGATGATGCTCGAAAGAATCAGAAGGGCGAAGTAAAGCAAGAAAAAGTCTGTCTGCGATCTTTGCTTCTCGCGCACCATCTGAAACCAAATCATAAACAGTCAACGCCTCGCTGAAGCGATGGAACAAATCTTTGGCCGCGAAGGGCTAATTGCGCGCGCGCACCCCGATTACGAATACCGCCCCGGTCAGATTCAGATGGCCGAAGCGGTCTTGCGCGCCTTTGAGGAGCGCAGGCATTTGATTGTCGAAGCAGGCACGGGGACGGGAAAGACTATGGCCTATCTCGTGCCCGCAATTGCCGCCGCGCTCGAGCGTCGCTGCCGCGTGGTTATCTCGACGGGGACGAAAAATTTGCAGGAGCAGCTGATGGAGAAAGACATCCCTTTTCTTCAGCGCGTGCTCCCACGAAAATTTACCGCCGCCTACATGAAGGGGCGCTCAAATTACGCCTGTCTTCAACGCACAAAACGCGCCGAGACCACGCCCGTCTTTGAAGACCTGGACGACCTTGACCAATTCGCTTATGTCAGCCGTTGGACGAGAGATTCGGAGACGGGCGACCGCGCCGAACTCGTCGAGCTGCCGGAAAACCTTCCCTTCTGGCGACACATCGATGCGCGCTCTGAAACCTGCCTCGGTCAGAAGTGCCCGGATTACGACCCATGCTTTATCACGCGCATGCGCCAGCGCGCGACCGATGCCGACATCGTCATTGTCAACCATCATCTCTTCTTTGCCGACCTTGCATTGCGCGGCGGCGAATACGGCCAAGTCATCCCCGATTACGGCGCGGTCATCTTTGACGAAGCGCATCAGATTGAAGACGTGGCCGCCGAATACTTCGGCTCGCAAGTCTCGAACTATCAGATCGACGACCTTCTGCGCGACACAAACAATCTTCCAATCACAGATGCTTCCATCAACCGTGAGCTGACGCGCAGCGCCGGTCGCGTGCAACGCTTTGCCGAAGGATTCTGGATGAGTTTTATGCGCGAGGCGCGAGGCGAAGAAGGGCGTTTCCCCATCCTTCCAGGTACGTTTGCGCGCAAGAGTCGCTCGGGCGAGGTTGAGGCCACACCGCTCGGCGACGCTTATCTTAGTCTCGACGGCGCGCTTGCCCGAATGGAAACGACGCTCGATGCAATACGGGATCAATCCGTCGAAGTCGAAAACATCGTGCGTCGCATACGCGAGATGCGATTCAGCCTTGAGTTCATCGTCGCGGGCGACGACAAGCGTTACGTCTATTGGGTCGAGCGCAGAGGGCGCGGCATCTTTTTGCGCGCCTCACCCATCGACGTATCGACGCTTTTGCAAGACAAGCTCTTTGAGCGAACCGAAACCGTCGTTCTCACCTCGGCCACGCTTGCCAGCGCCGGAAGCTTTAACTTCATACGCGAGCGTCTCGGTCTTGTTGAAGAGACAGACGAACTGGTCGCGCACGGAGCTTACGATTACGACCGGCAGGCCGTTCTCTATCTTCCGCCTCGCATGCCCGACCCGCGCTCGGCACAGTGGGCCGAGGCGGCGGCTGATGAGGTCACAAAAATTCTTGAAGTTTCGGAGGGGCGCGCCTTCGTTCTTTCGACTTCTTTTAGCGGAATGCAATCGCTTTACGAGCGCGTTTCTCAGCGCATCGATTATCCGTGTTTTGTCCAAGGAAGCGCGTCGAAGGCGGGGCTTTTGGAGAAATTTAGAACGACGCAGAATGCCGTGCTCTTTGCGACGGCGAGCTTCTGGCAGGGCGTTGACGTGCGCGGCGAACAGCTTTCGTGCGTCATCATCGACAAGCTGCCGTTTGCCGTCCCGTCCGACCCGGTCGTCGCCGCGCGCACGCGCTACATCGACGAGACGGGCGGCAAATCCTTTTTCGATTACTCGGTGCCGAACGCCGTCATCACGCTCAAACAGGGCATCGGCCGTCTCATCCGCAGCAAGACCGATCGCGGCGTGATCGCCATCCTCGACACGCGGCTCAGAACGAAATCCTACGGGCGCGATTTTCTCAACTCGCTGCCGAGAACGCGCGTGACGAGCGAGCTCAAGGACGTCGCGCGAATCTTCGAGATCGCGGATTAGCCGCAAAAAGAACGGCGGCAAATCGAATCGATCGCGATCGTTTTGCCGCCGTTTTCGGACCGATTGTGAAAATAATCGTTTTTTACCCGCGGGCCGTCGTAAATCGTTTGACAAACATCGTTTATTGAATTAAATTTTTAGCAATCGCAAGCCCTTTCTTGCGCGCTCTCGTTTCAACTTAATCCGTATCATTTAAACCCGTTCAATCACCCGTTTCCCCGACCGGGAAATTCCCCAGAATTTATGTTTCACAAGTCAGCTTTTCTCGGCAGAACTGCGTCTGTCGCGGCCATTCTTCTTGCGTTGATCTTGGTTTTTTCCGAAACCGAAAGCTTTACTTCTTTCGCGCACTCTTTTTCCGGCGGGCAATCATCTTTCGCTAATCTGAATCTCGTCATCAATGTCGGTCAGGACGGGCTCGCGGCGCTGAACACGACGGGCGACACGCTGAACGGACGCGCCGTCTGCCCGGCGAATCCGACCGCGGGCTGCGATTTCAGCCTCAACAATTCGGTCGTCCGCACCAACGACAGCGTCATTTACAATTACGATTACAGCGTCAACGGCGGCGACGAGGACGTCACATTAACGGCCGTCGCGCCGATGGGCACCACCTGGAACGTGCTGCCGGCCTTCTGCAACGCCGGCTCGACCCTGACCGGCAACGGCACGACGACCGCTTCGACGATCGTCTGCCGGCGCGGAATCAAAACCCAGGGAACGAGCGATTCGCTGCCGTTTACGGCGACCGTTCTCGGTTCGACCGCGCACAACACGAATCTGACGGCGACCGGTTCGGTAGCCGGGCCGGCGAGCGTCGCCGTCAACGCTTCGGCGCCGGTCGTCGCCGTGACGGCCGCGCCGCATTTCAATATCCGCAAGACTTATTCGTCGCACGCGATTTACACGCATAACGGCGTTTCCGGCTACCGCATCGAATACCGCGTGATGGTCGAAAACTACGACGACTCGACGCCGGCCGCCTACAACCCGCGGATCGGCTCGGCGCCGCTCGCGAATTCATTCACCTTCACCGACGTCGTTTCGGGCATCTCGCCGAACGCGCTGCTGCAGGGCTGCGCCAAGCAG
>CBDUCU010000350.1:0-4684 GCA_965365725.1 uncultured bacterium
TCTGGATTGGACGGAGAAAAAGACCGCCACGATCTTTGCCGACGGCGCGGGCGCAGTCGTCCTCCAGGCTTCGGAAGAACGGCCCGGGTTTCTCGCCTCAAAGCTCGTCGCCGAAGGCAGTTTCCACGATCACATGGGCATCTACGCGGGCGGCACACAGATGCCCGTCACAGAAGAGATTTTGAAGGAAGGGAAATGGACAAAGGTTCGCTTCGCCAAAAAATATCCTTCGTCGATCAATACCGAAGGCTGGCCTGCCATCATCAATGACGTGCTCGTGAAATCTAATCTCACGACAGACGACGTGGCGCTCTTTCTTTTCACGCAGGTCAACCTGAGCACCATCAAAGAGGTCATGCAAAAGATGAATCTTCCGATGGAGCGCACGCACACCATCATGCAGAAATGGGGCTATACGGGGTCGGCCTGCATCCCGATGGTCTTGGACGATTCCGTCCGCGAAGCAAAACTCAAAGAGGGCGACGTGGTTGTGATGTGCGCTTCGGGCGGCGGACTCAACATGGCGTGCGCAGCGTTCAGATGGTGAAGACAAGTGATAAGTGACGAGTGATGAGTAAAGACAAGTTCTTACTCATTACTCATCACTCGTCACTTATCACTTTTTTTATGATTTATCCGAACATATACACGCTGTTTCGCGCGAGGGTCGAACGTTTTCGCGCGCTCGACGGGGAAGGGAAGAGAAGCGTCTTCTTCGTTCGTCAGGATGGCGTGTGGAATGGCATTGCGTGGGCGCAGTTTGATGATGACGTGCATGATTTTGCTTCGGCGCTGTTGGCTCACCGTCTGACGCACGGCGCGTCTGTGCGCATCCTGATGGGGAATGTGACGGAGTGGCCGGTGGCGGATTTGGGGACGGTGGCGGCGGGCGGCGTTGGCGTTGGACTCTACCCGACGAGTTCCGCCGAGCAGTGTCGCTATATCATCGACCATTCGGATGCGGAGTTTGTTTTGGTTGACACGCGCGCGCAGCTTGAAAAGATTCTCTCTCTGCGCGGGCAGTTGCCAAAGGTCAAGGTGGTTATTGCGCTTGATGAGAGCGCGGCTCGGGCGGCGGGCGAAGACGTTTTAAGTTACGCGGAATTTATGCGACGCGGGCGCGAGGCGCGCGAGCGTTTTGCGCCGGAGCTTAAAAGCCGCGCTGAAGCCGCGCGCCCGGACGATACGGCGATCATGGTCTATACGTCGGGCACGACGGGCCAGCCCAAGGGCGCGTGCCTGAGCCATCGCTACATTATCAACAGCGTCGAGTCTCTGCGCGAAACCACTCCGGTTGATGAAGACGATACCTCTTTCTCATATCTTCCATACTGCCACGTCGCCGAGCGCATCGCGGGTCTTTACAACCGACTTTATGCGGGCGCTTCGGCCTACTTCGTTGACGACGTATTAAAGCTCGGTCAATACATGCTCGAAGTGAGGCCGACCATTTTCGCGAGCCTTCCGCGCTTTTTTGAAAAGATTCACGCGCGCGTCGTTGCCGATCTCGAAAAATTACCGCCGGAAGAACGCGCGCAGTTTGACGAGGCCATCGAGAAGGGGCGCGAGGTTGTGCGTCGCAGACAGGCGCGCGAAGCTGTGCCGCAAGAGTTGCTGGATGATTACGAGCGAAACTGTCTGCCGCGTCTTGCGCGCGTCAAAGAATATTTCGGCGGACGCATCAGGCTGGCAACTTCGGGCGGCGCTCCGCTTCCACAAGAGATCGCAGAATTCTTTGCCGCCGCAGGCATCCCGATTCTTCAAGCCTACGGGCTGACGGAAAACGTCTGCGTCGCCTTTAATCGTCCGGACAATTACAAGTTCGGCACGGTCGGCCCGCCGATGCCGATGTGCGAAGTTCGGATCGAGCCTGACGGAGAGATACTTGTGCGCAGCCAGATGATGTTTTCCGGCTACTACAAAGAGCCGGAGAAGACTGCCGAGGTGTTGCGCGACGGCTGGCTTCTGACGGGAGATTTGGGCGAGATTGACGCTGATGGATTTCTCAAGATTACGGGTCGCAAAAAAGAGCTGATCGTGCTTTCGACGGGCAAGAATGTTGCGCCGCTTCTAATTGAAAACATGATTAAGGAGCACCATTTTATCAGCCAGGCTTTTATCTATGGCGACGGGCGCAGCTACCTTGTCGCGCTCATCACGCTCAACCCGGTCGAGGTCGCCGAGTATGCGCGCGCACGCGACATTAATCATCAGTCGATGGACGAGCTTGCGCGCGACGAGCGCATCAACGCCCTCGTCTCAGAGGTTGTTGAGCGGGTCAACCGGCGCGTCTCTTCGAGCGAGTCGATAAAGAAGTTCCTTATCCTCTCGCGCGATTTTCTCATCGAGCGCGAAGAGGTCACGCCGACCCTCAAGATCAAGCGCGACGTGGTGACGAAAAATTTTTGGCATGAGATACAAAATTTGTACGCTTGAAATTTGCATACCTTGATGCAAGCGATGCGACAATAGCGCGTGATAAAGAGATACGAACGTCCTTAAGACAAACAATTCCTGACGGGATTTATCGAACCAAGCCGCAAATTTGCAACGCGAAGGAACGAGCCAACATGAGAACGAACGTCTCGAATAAACGCATCGTCCGGCTTCTTGTATGCATAGCGCTTGTAGCGTGTCGCGTCAGCGCATCGGCACAGCGCGCGGATCGCATTGCTGCGCCATTGACGCTTGCACCTGTTGCGCAAACCGCGCAGACGAGCAAAGAAGTAACAATCTTCGGTCAGAAGATTCATTACGTCGAAGCGGGAAGCGGCCCCGTCGTCGTCCTTCTGCACGGGCTTGGCGGAAACACTCTGAATTGGGCCTTCACCGTTCCTGCGCTCTCGCAAAAATATCGCGTCATCGTACCCGATCAAATCGGTTTTGGACGTTCCGACAAGCCTTTTATCAACTATCGCGTCGGCACTTACACAGACTTTCTCGACAAGTTTCTCGACGAGTTGAAGATTGAAAAGGCGACGCTCGTCGGCAATTCGATGGGCGGCTGGGTGGCGGCTCTTTATGCGCTTGAGCATCCGCAGCGCGTCGAGCGTCTGGTGCTCGCCGACAGCGCAGGCTTTCGCGCGCCGAAGGAGTTCAATCTTGCGACGCTCTCGGGTCTTAACCCTTCGACGCGCGAAGGCATGCGCCGTCTCGCCGAGATGGTCTTTTTCAACAAGCAGATGTTTGCCAGCAATCAGGCGGTTGATCTTCTGCTCACGCAGCGCATGACGGCGGGCGACGGCTACACGATTCAGAGTCTCGTCGAATCGATCTATCGAGACGAAGACATGCTCGACGGGCGACTCGGCGCGATAAAGCAACCGACGCTTATCGTTTGGGGTCGTCAAGACGGATTGACTCCGCTCGCGCGCGAGGGCGAGCGATTCAAGCGCGAGATTACGGGCGCGCAGTTCGTTGTCCTTGAAAATTGCGGACACGTTCCGCAGGTCGAACGGGCGGCGGAATTTAATGCGGCGGTCTTGAAATTTTTGTCGGGCGCGGCGAATTGAAAGGGACGAGATGAGATTAAAAGTCGGCGATGCGGCTTCGCTTACAAAGACGCTGACGGATAACGACGTTCGTGCTTTTGCGGAGTTGACGGGCGATCACAATCCTGTTCATCTGGATGAAGAGTATGCAGCGCGGACGCGTTTTGGCCGTCGCATCGCGCACGGGATGCTGGCCGCCTCGCTTATCTCAGCGACGATTGCCAATGAGCTTCCGGGGCGCGGGACGGTCTATTTGAGCCAGTCTTTACAATTCACCGCGCCGGTCTTTTTGGGCGACGAGGTGACGGCGCGCGTGACGGTTGTGCGCATCAGGGAAGACAAGCCCGTCGTGACGCTTGAGACCGTGTGCATGAATCAGGCTGGAGAGACGGTTGTCAAAGGCGAAGCCGTCGTGCTGGTCAGCGATGTTTGATGTTTGCTGATACAGACAACATGAGTTGTTAACAAATGAGCTGGATACAAAAATTTTTCACCGCGATCTTCCCTGCTTCATGGGCGAAATCAATGGAGGCGGATTCGCGCCGGTGGTTTATGAAATGTCTTCAATGCGATTTTGAAGAATCATATTGGGATTTGGGCGGGATTCGCTGGAAGGCGACGGGCAACTCGAGAAATTTGAGAAAATGCCCAAGCTGTGGGAAAAGGTCCTGGCATCAGACTTACAAAAAAGAGAAGTAAGCGCGGTCGTGAATCGATTTATGCAGAGCGAGCTTTAATCTCACGGAGACGATCTGGTGGAGACACGCGAAGAGAAGACGGTGCAGCAGAAAGTTTCGCCCGCCGCATGGTATGCGCTAGGCGTTTTGACGCTCGTCTATGTGCTGAATTTTCTCGACCGCACGCTCATCTACATTCTCTTTACACCCATCAAGGCCGAGATGCAGTTTAGCGATCTGCAACTTGCGCTTCTGGGTACGACCTCATTTGTCATCTTCTACACGCTTTTGGGCGTTCCCTTCGGGCGTTGGGCTGATCGAGGCTCGCGCAAGCACATCATCGCGGGCGGGCTTGCGGTGTGGAGTCTTTTTTCGGGCCTGACGGGTTTTGCCAACGACTTCTGGACGATCTTCTTTTGCCGTGGTGATGGTCGGCGTGGGCGAAGCGACTTTAGGCCCGGCTGCCCTCTCGCTTTTGAGCGACCATTTCCCGCCGCGCATGCGCGCCACCGTGCA
>CBDUCU010000351.1:0-4677 GCA_965365725.1 uncultured bacterium
CTGCCGTGATGCGGTCGCCGCGTGTGATGCGATCAACTACTTCGAGCCCTGCGACGACGCGCCCAAAGACCGTATAGCCGCCGTCAAGGTGCGGCTGCGGCGAATGCGTGACAAACCACTGCGACCCACCCGTATCTTTTCCTGAAAGCGCCATCCCCACCGCGCCGCGCTCGTAAGAGACGGTGTTGATCTCGCAACGAATCTGGTAACCGGGTCCGCCGTTGCCGTCGCCGCGCGGGTCGCCGCCTTGTATGACGAAGTTCGGTACGACGCGATGAAACGCGAGACGATTAAAGAAGCCGCGCCGCGCAAGCTCGACGAAATTGTCAACGTTGAGAGGCGCATCAGCCGGCAAAAGCTCAATCGTAAACGCGCCCTTTGTCGTCTCGACGCGTGCGCGCACCGTGCGACCGATGCGGCTGAGCGCGCGCATGTAATCCGTCTCGCGGTTCTGCGTCGCCACAGTCTCAACCGTATCCCCGCTCGACGCGTTCAACTCTTTGAGAAGCGCGCTCGCGCGACGACGAACGATGTAGTCGGGAACTTCGAGAGCGGTCTTAATGGCCTCGACGGATTCAGAGGTCTTTTGTTTGGCAAGTGCTGCAAGAATGGAAAGAGCCGCATCGTTGTTAGCCTTCTCAGAGAGCGCGGCAGGAAGTGCAGCAACAAGCGAGCGCGCGTTTGCGGGGTCGGCATCAAGCTCGGCAAGCGTGTCGGCGGTTGCGCGGACGATTGCATCTTCGGCTGAAAGCTTAGCGCGCATCTGCTCGGCCAGATTCGCTGGTTTGAAAGAGGCGAGCGCGCGCATCACGTCTGGAACGGCAAGCGCGGGCGTTGACGGCTCACTCAAAAGCATAAGCAGAATGATCTGCGCGTCGGCCTTAAGGCTAACTATGCTGTTGCCGCCTGTTTCGCTCGTGGCAGCGCTGATTTCGCCAAGACCTTGTGCGAGCGCGGAATAGCCTTGCCAGTTGAGCGCCGCATCACGGCCCGCATTGCGATTCGAGAGCGAAACGATGCGCGGGTCGCGCATGTAATCAACGGGCGAGATGCGCGCGAGCGCGATTTCAATTTCAGGTTCCAGTAAACCTTCGGCGCGAAACTGTCTGAGCATCTCGACGGCGCGCGCATCTCCGGTCCCTTGAAGCAGACGACCAATCGCAGAGGCAACTTCGAGCAACTCGTTTGTCTCGGCAGGGCGCACGTCGCCTCTCCCCCCACCGGAATTTTTGTATGCCGTAAGCAATGCTCCGGCGCGCTGCATGAGAGGCGCAACCGAGCGAGCGCTTTTTAGCTGCGCGAGCGCGCGAATGGCGCTTGTGCGCACGCGCTCGTCCGGGTCGCTTAGGCCGCGCGTGTTGAGCAGATCGATGCGTGTGGCATCTTCAGCAGCGCCGATGGCGCGCGCAGCGTTGGCGCGCACAACCGCGTCCGTGTCGCTTGAGAAAAGAGAAGCGATTCTGTCAAGCGACTCTTTGGCGCGCAGACGCGCAAGCGTGTTCAAACAGTCGGCGCGCACGCGAGCGTTCGGCGACGAAAGAAACATAGCTACCTTCGGGGCTGCGCCGGCGGGACGCGCGCGCAGCACGGCTGTCAAACCGAGCAGGAGAAGCGTGCTGTTCGGACGCGCCGATTTTCCTTCGGCCTCAAGCGCGGAAAGAATTGCTTCGCCCAAACTCTTGCGGCGCGCCTCTTGTTGTTGCGGAATCGCGGCGGCAATCTTTCCCAATGCTTCGATGGCGCGCGCGCGCTCAAGCGGTGATTTGCTCAAACGCAGCGTTGTCAGAAGAACATCTGCACCCGCAGCCGCTTCGATCTCTCCGAGAGCGAAGGCGGCGGCGGCGCGCACGCCCGTGTCCAAATCTCTACGCAAAAGCGAACCCAACATTTGAACAGCCCCTTCATCGCCGATGCGTCCGGTCGCAACAACCGCACGCTGCCGCACGCGTGCATTCTTCGACGCGAAGAGCGCGCCCAATTCTGCCTCGTCCCAACGCCTCTCGTCTTCCGCGCGCACGATCTTGAGAAGCGTCTCGGCGGGGATGGCTCCGCGCGCCTCCACGCCAGCTTGCGGCGCGCGAGCGTTCGCACGTTGTGCGGCGGTGTGCTGTAAGCGCCGCGCCGATGTATGCGAAAGAAAAAACAGGAGCAGAAGCATGGCGAGCGAAAGCGCGTTGAAAGGTGCGCGGGCACGTCCTCTGTTGCTGCTATGCATTCGTTTTTGCAGTTCGCTCGATTTGACAAAGCCAGAGCGCAAGCCACGATGTGATTTTTGTTTATTGTACATCTGTCTTGATGCTTGAGCCGCCGGGCCGCACTGTTGAAACTCGAAATAGATTCGTCTGCTGCCCGGCGCATTTTTGGGGATTGACCAACTATGTATCGTGGAGAGGCGGCGCGTGTGTCAAGTTTATTCTGCCGCAAGAGCCTTAAGACTCCATCCAGACATCTCTGCATCTGTGTTGCGTCCGGTTTAGTCGTAACGCTTTTGTTAAAGGCTGCCTTGTCTAATATGGACTGTTTTCGTTGAAAATTTGTATTTTACGAACGTTAAAGCAACTGCTTGGTTGACAAAAGAGCTTTGGCAAAAGTAGCATCAAAATTCGTTTTATGGTCGCCGTCTTAAAACAAGGGCTGGGCGCTTCACGCGAGGAGATCGTGCAACAGTTGCGCGTGCGCGGGCGTGTGGGCGCAGACGAGCTGGCCGCGACGCTTGGCGTGTCGAAGCAATGCGTGCGTAAGCACCTGGATGTTCTCGAGCGCGAAGGCTACGTCGAGCACGCGCCGGAGCGCGGCGAGAGGGGAAGGCCTGCGCACGTCTATCGTCTGACGACGAAGGCCGAAGAGCTTTTTCCACGACGCTATGATCTATTCGTCAAGGCTGTGCTTCGACAGGTTGGCGAGGTGTGGGGCGAGCGCGGGCTAAACGCAGTCTTCTGCGGCTGTGCCAACGAGACCATCGGCAACCTGCGCCCGCAGCTTGAAGGACTCGGCTTCGACGCTCGCGTGCGTCGTCTGACTGAACTGCTCGAAGAAATGGGCTATGAAGCCAAAGCCGAGCGTCTCTCAGACGGTTCTTATCTGCTGACGGAATGGAATTGCCCGCAGGTCGAGGTGGCGCGCGATTATCGACAGCTCTGCGATCAGGAACTGCTCGTCTATCGAGAGCTGCTCGGCACCGAAGTCTTTCGCGAATCGCGCATTGCAGGCGGCTCGACGCATTGCGAGTATCGAATTTTGAAACCAAAAAGGAGTGATAAGTGATAAGAGGCAAGCGTCTTTCTTATCACTCATCATTTATCACTAATCTTGATATGCCACAGATAACAGAGACGGACGTTTACAGTGCGCTCGCACAGGTCAAAGACCCCGATCTGCACAAAGACATCGTGCGGCTCGGCTTCGTTAAGGATTTGAAGATTGAAGGCGGAGCGATTTCTTTTCGTATTGTATTGACGACGCCGGCCTGCCCTGTGCGTGAACAGTTGCAGGAAGAGTCGCGCGCAGTCGTCGCCGCTTTGCCGGGCGTCACTTCGGTTAATGTCACGATGGATGCTGAAGTGCCGACGGGGCGCGGCTTCACCGACAAGGTCGTCGTCGAGGGAGTGCGCAACATAGTGGCTGTCTCTTCGGGCAAGGGCGGTGTCGGCAAGTCAACCGTCGCGGTCAATTTGGCCGTCGCGCTTGCGCAGGACGGCGCGCGCGTCGGGCTGATGGATGCAGACGTGTACGGGCCGAACGTACCGCAGATGCTCGGCGCAAGCGATGCGCGACCCGTCATTGACGTAAATAAGCTGCGGCCTCTCGAAGCGCACGGCATCAAATTTATGTCGATGGCCGTCTTAAAGCCCGGCGACGAGCCGATGATCGTGCGCGGGCCGATCCTTCACGGACTCGTTCGGCAGTTTTTGCAGGACGTAAAATGGGGCGAGCTCGATTATTTGATTGTCGATATGCCGCCGGGAACAGGCGACGTGCAATTATCTCTCGCACAGCTCGTGCCTGTTCAAGGCGCGGTGCTTGTGACCACGCCGCAAGAGGTCTCGGTCTCGGACGTGCGGCGCGCTTTGAGGATGTTTGAGACGGTCAACGTGCCCGTGCTCGGCGTGGTCGAGAACATGAGCTACTTTGTCGCGCCCGACACAGGGATTCGTTACAATATCTTCGGCGAGGGCGGAGGCCGCAAGCTCGCGGATCAGTACGGCGTGCCTTTCCTGGGCGAAATACCGCTCGGCTTAGAGGTACGCGAAGGCGGTGATGCGGGCACTCCCGTCGTCGTCGGTAGCCCCCATTCGCCGCAGGCCGAAGCTTTTCGGCGCGTCGCCGAAGAGGTCGCGCGCCGCGTCTCAATCGAAGCGCTCAAACCAGAGCTTGTAATTCTGGGGAAGGCAAGATAGCTTTTTTTTGTCAATTGTCAGTAGTCCTTTGTCATCTGTTTGTGTGTCATCGCTTGATCGAGAACGCATCAAGATAGGTGAAACAAACGACGGACAACTGACAACTGACAAAAACATCGAAATCATAGACAATAAACTAAAACTTAAGGAGCAAGAGACAATGGCAGCAACAACGGTTTCGACTTTCGCGCTCGATCTGACGCAGACGGCGGCGGAGGAAGTCAAGAAATTTATGGCGAGCGAAGAGGGTTTGCCGGAAACGGCGGGTTTGGGAGGGCCG
>CBDUCU010000352.1:0-4666 GCA_965365725.1 uncultured bacterium
GCCGGAGCCGAAATGGGTGATTGCACTGGGCGCGTGCGCTTCGACAGGCGGGCCGTTTGATTCCTATTCGACGATGCAGGGCGTTGACCGCACGATCCCCGTTGACGTTTATATTCCGGGATGCCCGCCGCGCCCGGAAGCTCTGCTCTATGGTTTGATGCGCCTGCAAGACATCATCATGCGCGAGTCTCCGTCGGCATACATCTTTGAGTCCGACGGAACTGTTCACAGGCAGAGACAATTTGAAGATGACGAAGAAGATTTAAGACTTGCAAGCGCTGACAGGGAAGAGGCGGAAGCTCTGACGACGTAGAATCAGCGAGATCAAAAACAGTGATGCAAAAAAGGAAGGGCCGCGCTTACAGAAGCGGCGGCCCTTTGATTTTATTCTGGCTTCGGTTTAGAGATTAGCTATGCCCGCCTCTAAACTAATCTTATTTGTTTTGCAGTTCAGGATTATTTCTGATGCGGCGTAAGCGCCCAAGCCCATTTTTGCCCTTCGGAATTTGTGGCCTCGCCCTTCATCACGCCGCCTTCAACCTTGCCAGTCAAAACTGAGTAGCTGCCGATTGAGATTTGAATAAAATCTCCGACAAGCTTCCATGTCCCGCCCACAGGTCTTTTGTTTGAGAGAAGCGTGTAACGGATTTTTCTTTCAGGCAGAAACTCGATTGTGTATGGGCCGGATGCGCCGTCGCCTTCCCACACGGTTCCTTCCAGCTTCACGACACTTGAGGAAGCGCTGTCTTCTTCGATGGGTCGCGCGCGTGAGTCGTTTGAGGTCGCCGCGTCTGAGGGAGTTTGCGTGACGAGCGATAGGCCACGCTCGTTTGAGACGCTCAGGACAAGCTCATCAGCTTTGTAACCTTCGACGACGGCAAAAGGCCTCTGAACTTTGCCCGCGCCGAGATCGAGGTTGACCTGCTTCGGCACACGCAGCTGCAAATATTTGATGAGACCGTCGAGCGTCACTTCGCCGCGCGGATTGGCCGCCGCGCCGCGCAAGCCTTCGACTAAAACCCATGTAAAGTAGCCGTGCCGCTTCTCTCTGTATTCGTAAGCGCGATGACCGATGGCCGTTGCATAGAGCGTAACGAACGCTTCTACTTCGCGGTTGCGCGTGTCGAAATTAAAGCCGCGCGTGTAGGTCTCGGAAAGACGATTGTCTGCATCGGCACGCCCGCCGGGGTCGTTGCGGCAGGCATCGATGAGCAGGAGAATCTGTTTGACTCCGGTCTTTTTAACCCAGTCTTTGATTTGCAGGACGTTGACGGCCGTTTGTTCGAGCAGCATCACGTCGTCGCTCACCTGCGCATCCGACGGCAGGAGAAAGGCCTGGCCTTTGCGCTCGATGCCGTGACCGGCGAAGAAGAGCAGAAGCAATCCGTCGCGCGGGACAATCGTAGCGAGATTCGAGAGACGGCGGAGAATATTGCCGCGCGTCGGTTGTCTCTCGGCAGGTTGATCCGACGAGAGCAGCACGACCTGATCGCGCGGAAATCCGGCGTAGCGCACAAGCGCGTCTGAAAGCAGACGCGCATCGTTGCTTGCGCCGCCTAAAGTTGTAATCTGCGTGTCGGCATATTTGTCAACGCCGACGACGAGCGCGAAACGTTTTTGAGCTGCGGGCAAATTCTTACGCGGGGTCGAACGCGTGTTTTGCTCAGTGCGCCCCTGTTTTTGTCGATGTGAGGTTCTGGAAAAGGCGAAGGGGATGCTTGACGTGAGGACTATTAACAGCAGCGCAAAGCTCAAAGGCTTTGCAGGAAAAAATGTTTTGCGCATTGAATTCACTGTATGAAGATTCAAGTCGAAAAGGCGAGACGGCGTTGGTTGAAAAATTCTCTCAGGCGAAAGATTCGCGCGAACGATAAGGCTGCACGGCAACGAATGTCAATCATTTGATTTCAGACGCGCTTCAAAATGCACTTCGCACGCAATACTGAAAAGCTCGTCTGCGACCGACCGAAGGATGAAACGATTTAAAGCCGCGTCGAAATTTAAAGTCCGATCAGATGTCGCGTATCGTTGACCTCAAGCACGCGTATAAATCCGTCCTCATGTAGCAAGAAGCGTGTGATCCCGCAGTTGGCCGAAGTTATCCAGACGGGTCGCAAGTTGTGCGAATCGAGCGCGCCCATCAAATGCAGTGCGAGAATGCAGATCGTTCCCGTGTGTGAAAAAACAGCAATCGTTCCGCCGCGATTCTCATCGATTGTATGTTCAAGCTTGCGGGCGGCACGCTCAAGCAGTTGGCGATAACTCTCGCCGCCCAGAAGCACGCGGTCGAAGTCGCGCCGCAAGAGCGCGGCATACTCTTCGGGGTAGCTTTCGGCTGCCTGCTCAAACGTCAGCCCTTCCATCCGTCCGACGCTTCTTTCACGAAACGCGCTTGTCTGATTGATGTTGAGCCCGGCCAATTTTGCAATCGGCTCGGCGGTTTCGACCGCACGCAGAAGATCGCTCGAATAGATGGCGGTGACCTTTTCTTTAAGCAGAGAGCGCGCTGTTGCTTCGGCCTGCATGCGGCCAAGCGTTGAGAGCGGAGTCGGCGAATGTCCGCCGAAACGTCGCTCGGCGTTGCCCATTGATTGGCCGTGACGGATGAGAAGGATGCGAGTTTTCATCAAGGCAAAAGTAAAAAGGCAAAAGGCAAAAGTAAAGAGACAGACTCCACTTTTGCCTTTTGCCTTCTTACTTTTCTTGCTTGATTAGGCTGCGACCATCTCGGCCTTCAATTTTTCAGTTTGATAGTGTGTGACGAGGGCGTTGATGATGTCGTCGAGCTGGCCTTCCATAAAAAGGTCAAGCTGATGGATGGTCAATCCGATGCGATGGTCGGAGACGCGGTTCTCTTTGAAGTTGTAGGTGCGAATCTTTTCAGACCGGTCGCCCGAACCGACCTGCGAGCGCCGCTCTGAGGCCATCGCATCGTGCTGCTTTTGTTCTTCAATCTCCTGAAGACGCGCGCGCAAAACGCGCATCGCTTTCTCGCGGTTTTTGATCTGCGATTTTTCGTCCTGCATCGAGACGACAACGCCCGTCGGTAAATGCGTGATGCGGACGGCTGAATAGGTCGTGTTGACGCTTTGACCACCGGGGCCGGACGAGCAGAAAGTGTCGATGCGCAAATCGTTCTGGTTGATCTTAACGTCAACCTCTTCGGCTTCGGGAAGCACAGCGACTGTCACAGCCGACGTGTGTATGCGCCCGCTCGCTTCCGTCGCGGGAACGCGTTGGACGCGATGTACGCCCGATTCATGTTTGAGCTTGGAATAAACTTTGTCGCCCTCGATCATGGCGATGGCTTCTTTGATGCCGCCCACGCCTGAATCCGAAGCGTCGAGAACTTCCATGCGCCAGCCCTGACGCTCGGCATAGCGCCCGTACATGCGAAGCATCTCGGCGGCAAAAAGCGTCGCCTCGTCGCCGCCCGTGCCCGCGCGTATTTCGAGGATGACGTTCTTTTCGTCGTTTGGGTCGCGCGGCAAAAGCAGCACGCGCAATTCTTCCTCAACCTTTTCAATCTGCGCTTCAAGCGACGCAACCTCTGCGCGGGCAAGCTCGCGCATCTCCTCGTCGTCTCCGCCCATGTCGAGCAGCTCGCGTGCGCCCGTCAATTCTTCCTTAAGCGTCTTCCACTCTCGATACTTCTCGACCATCTCGCCGAGCGAGCGGTGTTGCTTGGCGGCCTTTGTATATGCCGCCTGATCCTGAAGCAACTCGGGCGAGGAGAGTTCCTGTGACAGGGCTTCGTAACGGGCTTCGATCTGTTCAAGTTTTTCTAACATGATTGTTTGGCTTTCAGCATTCAGCCCTCAGCATTCAGCTTGAAAGGCTACAGCGGGTTTTTTGTCTAAAGCTGATGGCTGATTTGTGACGGCAATTTTTACGACAACGGAGCGAGCACCGCTTCCTGCGGTTGCGGCTCAAGCTTGAGCGATTCTTTTAAGGCGAAGATGGCGACTTCGAGCTGCTGGTCGTCTGGCTCCTGCGTCGTGATGTTTTGCAGCCACACGCCCGGCAGCGTGATGAGCTTGAAGACGAGACCTCCTTCTTTCTTTGCCGACAGGCGGATAATCTCATAAGACAATCCTGCGACGACCGGAATGAGTGCAACGCGCACAAGCATGTTGTAGAGAAGCGAATCAAATTTCACTACAGAGAAAAGAACAATCGAGACGAGCATGACCACCATCAGAAAGCTCGTTCCGCAACGCGGATGCTGGCGCGGTTGTTGGCGCGCATTCTCGACCGTCAAAGGCAGACCCGATTCCCATGTAAAGACGGTCTTATGCTCCGCCCCGTGATATTCAAAGACGCGTCGAATGTCTTTCATCAGCGAGAAGCTGAGGATCATGATCAGAAAAAAGGCCATCCGGATAAGCCCGTCGATCAGATTGAAAAGCGGCGTTACCTCGACAGGCTTCATGTAGCCACGCACCTTGCTGTAGGCGCGCGTGTACCATGCTTCGCCGGTTGCGTTTGAAACAGCAGCGCTGTCATCAATCGTCGCTGTTGTCGCAGCGCCGCCAGTTTCCTGTGTCGAAACACGCGGCGCGTCCCAGCCGAGTGCGACATAGAGCGCGTTTGTGGCAAGCAGAGGCGCGACGACAAAGATGAGCACGTTGAAGAGAAGCGCAAAGGCAAGCGAGCCGAAAACAGC
>CBDUCU010000353.1:0-4660 GCA_965365725.1 uncultured bacterium
CTATCCGCTCTCGCAGGCGACCATCTATCTTGCACGCGCTCCCAAATCGAACGCGGTCAAGCGCGCATACATGGCTGCCTCAGAAGACGCTTCTGAAACCGCTCGCGAGCCTGTCCCGCTTCACCTGCGCAATGCTGTGACATCGCTTATGAAGCACACCGGCTACGGGAAGGGTTATCGATACGTCCACGACGACCCGACAGCCCGCGATGAAATGAATTGTCTACCTGAAACGCTCCAGGGAAAGGTTTATTGGAACGATAAACAAAGGGATGAGTGACGAGTGATGAGTAAGAACTTATTGCTTTTACTCATCACTCATCACTCATCACTCATTACTATATGACTACCGGTAAGAACGAAAAAGAGCTGGCCTATTTACACGATCTGTATGTAGCGACGGATTGGGGCGAGCGTTTTGCGGAGCTGATAGACGAACATGTCACGCTGCCAAAGAAGGGTCGCGCTCTTTACGTTGCATCGGGCACGGGAGGTCATGCGTTAGCTTTGAAGGCGCGGGCCGGACGCGAGCTTGAGATGGTCTGTATCGACGAGAGCGAGGAGCGTCTTGAGATTGCGCGCGCGAAGGCCGCGACGTTAAAAGGGGATGCAAGCACCGAATTTAGACACGATCAGTTAGAATCTTTGTCGTTTGCCGACGAGAAGTTTGATCTGGTCGTCTGCGATGCTTCGATGATTGCCCCTGAGCGTCTGCCGGAGATTCTGGCCGAGGCGGTCAGAGTCGCCGCGCACGGCGCAACCGTCGCGCTCAATGTGACAACCCATTCAAGCTTCGGCGAGTTTTTCTCAATCTACTGGGAGGCTCTGACAAATACAGGTTTTGACGAGGAGGCCGAAAGCGTCATCACGCTGATTAACGAGTCGCCGACCGTCTCCGACCTTGAGGCTCTAGCCGCACGCGAGGCTCTCGATGATGTTCGCTCCTGGACGCGCATCGAAGAGTTTGATTATGCATCTGGCGCAGAATTTTTGAACGCGCCTCTGGTGCGCGATTTTCTTATCGACAACTGGCTCGAAATTCTTACGGATGAAGCGGCGCGTTCGACCGTCCTCGCAGAAGTCGAGCGCATCATCGATGAGGAACGATACGACACAGACTTCTCTCTTTCAATCAAAGCAACGCTCGTCGTCGGCAATAAGACCAAATAGCGGGAAAAGGCCGTGAATGGTCAATCATGAATCGTCAATAGAAACTGCTTGAGTTCTATTGACGATTGACCATTCACGGCCTTCTCTGATTTACCGTCTTATTGTCCGCTTAGCGAGGCTTATTCAAGCTGGCTCTGTCAGCGCTGAGGTCTTCGTCGCGGACGCGCGCCGCATCAGCCGATGCAAGACGCTCGCGCCGCGCCGCTTCAATCTCACGCTCGTCTTCGCCTTCACTCACGCCCTTTTTGAATTCTCGTATGCTCTTACCCATGCCTTTGGCGAGCTGCGGCAGGCGCGTGCTGCCAAAGAGCAGAAGAACGATAAAGAGGACGACGAGTATTTCCCAGCCGCTAAAGTTCATGACGAATTATCCTTTTTCAATTCTCAGTTTGAAAATGGCGGGGCGAGCCGCTCAATCTTCATCATCATGGTTCGACTCATAAAACAGATACTTGCGCCAGGTGCTGTCAGTGCGTCCCATGTAGCGCATGATCTGGCGCGTGACATGCAGCGAAAAACCGCGTGGCCGTCTGATGAGATGCATGCGCGCCTCTTCGGGCGTGCGGCTTCCCTTGCGATGATTGCATGCCTTGCAACAAGCGACCAGATTATCCCACGTTGATTCGCCGCCGCGCGAGCGTGGGTGAACATGATCGAGCGTTAGTTCAGACGGCGGAAAATGGCGACCACAATATTGGCACGTCGAATGGTCGCGGAGCAGAATGTTTTTGCGCGAAAGCGTCCGATTCTTGAAGGGAATGTGGATGTATTCGGTTAAACGGATCACTGACGGGGCGTGCATCGTCACCTTCGCCGAATGGAGCATGTGCCCGTTATGCTCCTCCATGCGAGCCACACCCTTAAAAATCATCACCACCGCGCGCCGCTCCGTGCAAACATTGATCGGCTCGTAAGAGGCGTTCAGGACTAAAACACGTCCGGTCATACTGTTTCGAGATTGTACGGGAGCAAAGCATTAGAAGGCAAAAGGAAAAAGTTAAAAGGAAAAGTTTAATCGGCGCTTGTCAAGGGATTGCCTGCCTCATCCTCAGAAGCTTTGATTATTGCCTTTTCCTTTCTACTTTAGCCCTTCGCGAAAGCGGTCCGTCGCTTCGATAAGCGCGCTGATGATGCCCGGCTCTGTGGCCGAATGTCCTGCGTCGGGGATGAGTTTGAGGTCGGCTTCGGGCCAGGCACGATGCAACTCCCATGCGCTCATCGCAGGGCAGACCACGTCGTAGCGTCCCTGCACGATGACGGCGGGGATGTGCCGAATCTTGCCGACGTTCTCAATCAAATAATTGTCGGTCGGGAAGAATGCATCGTTCATAAAATAGTGGCATTCGATGCGCGCGATTGAAAGTGCCTTGTGCGCTTCGCCGAAATCTTCCATCAAACCGGGATCGGGAAAGAGCTTTGAGGTCGCGCCTTCCCAAACACTCCACGCGCGCGCCGCTTCGAGACGAACATTCTCATCATCGCTCGTCAGGCGCTTGTGATAAGCCGTAAGAAAATCTGCGTGCTCGTCTTCCGGAATAATCTTGACGTACTCTTCCCAGAAATCGGGAAAGATTGCGCTCGCGCCTTCCTGATAAAACCAGCGAATCTCTTTTTTGCGACACAGGAAAATCCCGCGCAGGACAAGCGCGCGCGCTCGCTCCGGATGCGTCTGCGCGTAGGCGAGCGAGAGCGTGCTGCCCCAGGAGCCGCCGAAGACAACCCAACTATCAATCCCTAAGTGCTCACGCAGACGCTCGATGTCTGAGACAAGATGCCACGTCGTATTCTCTTCGAGGCTTGCGTGTGGAGTGCTCTGGCCTGAGCCGCGCTGGTCGAAGAGCACGACGCGGTAAACAGACGGGTCAAAGAAGCGACGATAATCGGGGACGAGTCCACCGCCCGGGCCTCCGTGAAGAAAGACTGCGGGCAGGCCGTTTGGGTTGCCGCACTGCTCATAATAAAGCGTGTGAACATCTGAGACTTTGAGCGTGCCTTGATCAAAAGGCTCAATTGGGGGATAGAAGGTTTTCATGCAGGAAATATAACAAGGGTTGAATACTGGACGCTAGAGCGCATCATGTCTGGAGGTGCTGAAGTAGGCCTGCAAGTCGGAGCGCAGACGTTCTAATTGCTGTCCCCAATTAGAACAAAAGAAGCCCAGTAATATGGATGTTCCCAAATTCTTGTCTTCGCTTTGAGCAACTGAAGCTTTGCTTGCCGCAACGCCTCGTCTTTTGGAAGGCCGCGTTTGATGTTCTGATAAAAAGCCTTCATCAGATCGGCGGTCGCTGTGTCGTTGACGTTCCAGAGACTAGCGACGACTGTCGGCGCTCCCGCGTAAAGAAACGCGCGCGTTAATCCCAGAACGCCTTCGCCGCGCACGACCTTGCCAAGTCCGGTGCGACAGGCGGAGAGCGTAACCATATCGGCATTTAACCTGAGACGCATGATCTCGCTTACTTGCAGGATGCCGTCTTCTTTATCGTCGCCGAAAGAGAGCGCCACACCCGACCTTGCAAAATTCTCTTCGTCAACGATTCCATGAGCAGCAAAGTGTACGTAGCGATATCGGTCGAGCTTTACGGTCTTCACCTGCATTTCGTTTGCTTGCGCGCCGAGATACAACTGTCGTTCGCCCGGCGGGAATAGATTGCCGATGCTCGTCACCTCTTTTCGCGTGTAAGGCAAACGGCGCAGATCGAGTCCGCGTTCTGCGTAAGAATTTGGATTGGCATCCAACGCACGCTCATTACTTGTTCCTGCATTCTCGTAGGCAGGGTCGCCGAAAGCTAAAAACCCTTTTGCGTTTGGCTGTTTCCCCGCCGTCTTGATGGCTGCTAGCGCTGAAGCCGAAGGCGTGTATGTAACCGCGAAGCGTTCGACGAGATACGAGTAAGACCTATTGTTGACGCTTGAATGCTGATTGACCATCAAAGCTTCAAACGGCAAATAGGCGAGCATATTGTCGGGGACGATGATGAGCTTGCGCTGCGCACTGATCTGCTTCTCAAATGGCGCGATGAGAATGCGCGAGAGTTGTTCGCCTTGAAGCTTGATGCTGGCGAGCGACCTGCTTACATTGAGCGCGTTTGTTTTTTCTGTCAGAGCGTTTCTGTAATCCGCGACAAGGCGGTTTAGCTCTCTGCTTCCCGGCAACTGGGCAAAAGAGATTTGATCGCGCGTGATTGCCCACGCGTAAGATTTTTCTTCGCCGACGGCGTATTCTATGAGCGCCGTATCTGCATCGAGCAACTCACGCTTAATGCGCTCTGCGTTGTAGGGCTGTGGGTACTTGAGATCGGCGTATTGTGGGTCTGCGCGGCGGACTTCGAGCTTGAAATTTTCGTGTGCGTCTTCGGCAGCGGCAAGATCGCGGGCCAGCGTCTGCTCACGCTCGGTTGAGACCCCTTCCTGCCACATCTCGCGTTGAATCTTCGAGATGCGCGAAAGAATCTCATCCTCTTTAACGAGCGACTCTTTCGACAGCACC
>CBDUCU010000354.1:0-4659 GCA_965365725.1 uncultured bacterium
GAGCACGCGTCCGCGTTTGCCACGGTCGCGGCCCGCCATGACGACCACCTGATCGCCCTTTTTAATCTTGGCGCGTTTGGTTCCCTTTTGTGCCACTGTTAAATAACCTCCGGCGCGAGCGAGACGATCTTCATAAAGTTTCGGTCGCGCAATTCCCTCGCCACGGGGCCGAAAACGCGCGTGCCGATGGGCGTATCGTCAGCCTTGATGAGCACGCAGGCGTTCGTGTCGAAACGGATATAAGTTCCGTCTTTACGGCGCACTTCTTTGCGCGTTCTGACGACGACGGCGTTATGCACCGTGCCCTTTTTGACGGCTCCGTCAGGCGAGGCTTCTTTGACCGTCACCTTGATCTTATCGCCGAGACTGGCGCGCGTCGCTTTGGTCGAGCCGCCGACGGCCTGAATCATCTCGACGCGCCGAGCGCCCGAATTGTCCGCCACCTCCAGAGAGGTCTGCATCTGTACAGCCATTTGCTCACTCCGTGAGAGCGATTAGCTTTTAGCTCTCATCCAAACAATTTATCCGAGTAATTTCCGGCTCACAGCTAATAGCTAACAGCCAAATTACTTTTCTGCCTTCTGAACAATCTCGACGACGCGCCAACGCTTGCGCGAAGAGAGCGGTCGCGTCTCAACGATTCGCACCTTGTCGCCGATGGTCGCACCCTGTTCGTCGTGCGCCATAAACTTAGACGTACGTCGGACGTAGCGGCGATACTTCGGATGCTTGACGAGACGGTCAACTCTGACGACGACCGTCTTTTCCATCTTGTCCGAAGCGACGATGCCGACCTTCTCGGCGCGACGACCGCGACGCTCAACCTCCGAGCCCGTTGCGTCGCCCGCCTGAGAGTCAACGCCTGCCGACATCTCCTGCGCGAGTCCCTGCCCCGATGCCACTTCTTCGGCTGCCTGCTCGTTTGTGCGCGCCGACTCCTGTGTGTTCTCTAGATTCTCTTCAGCCATTACAATCTCCGAAGCGATGAACGCAAGATAAATTGCTTTTGATTCATCGTTACAGCGTTCTTACTTCATCGTTTACTTTTCTGCCTGCGTCGCTCTTTCTTTGGCGAGCGTTTGAACGCGCGCCAGCGTCTTCTTCTCGCGTCGAATGTTTTTGACCGCATCCATCTCGCCTAAAGCGAGTTTGTAATTAAGTCGAAAAAGCGACTCTTTGAGACGGTCGGCCTCTTCGCGCAGCTCGTCAGCATTCATGTCGCGCAGCCTGTCGAGTTCTTCTTTTCTCTTCATAACTTTTAAACTGCGCCCCCTTCCTGCTCGGCGCGCGTGACAAACTTACATTTAACGGGAAGCTTCTGCGCGGCCAGACGCATCGCTTCGCGCGCAATGTCTTCGGCCACGCCCTCAATCTCATAGAGAATCCTGCCCGGCTTGACGACCGCGACCCAATGGTCGGGCGCTCCCTTGCCCTTACCCATACGCGTTTCCGCAGGCTTCTTGGTGATGGGCTTGTCCGGGAACATGCGAATCCAGATTTTGCCGCCGCGTTTGACGTGTCGCGTCATAGCAATACGCGCGGCCTCAATCTGCCGGTCGGTAATCCAGCCCGGCTCCAAAGTTTTTAGCCCATACTCGCCGAAGCTGATCTCGCCGCCGCGCGTCGCTACGCCCGTCATGCGGCCCTTCATCTGCTTCCGGTGCTTAACTTTCTTCGGCATCAACATGATGTTTCGCTCCGCTCAACCGTGCTTGTCCGTCGTCCCTTGTCCTTTGTCAGTTGTTCGCTCGATTTCAATCACGCTGCTCGTCAAACACGAGACAACGGACAACTGACCACTAACTAACAGACAGCTTTTATCCCCTATCACCGCGCGATTCGCCGCCACGATCTCCGCGATCACCGCCTCTGCCGCGACGGTCGCCGCGCGGACGGTCGTCGCCGTCTCTATCACGACGCGGACGGCGACCGTCGCCGCGCTGCGTCTTCGGTTCGTTGATCGGGTCGGTCTGCGTGCCGCGCGCCATCGCCGCCTTTGCATCTAAAATCTCGCCGCGATAAATCCAGCACTTGACACCGATCACGCCGAACGTCGTGTGCGCTTCGGCAAAACCGTAGTCGATGTCGGCGCGCAACGTGTGCAAAGGAAGCCGGCCCTGCAAGTACCATTCGCTGCGCGCGATTTCTGCGCCGTTCAAACGCCCGGAGACCTTCGTCTTGATGCCCTCGGCCCCGAAGCGCAGAGACTCTTCAACCGTCTTGCGGATGGCGCGACGAAAAGCAATTCGCTTTTCCAGTTGCGCCGCGATCTTCTCGGCCTGCAACTGCGCGTTTAGCTCCGGCTTGTGAACCTCTTGAATCGAGACCAGAACTTCGCGGCCCGTCCGCGAGGCGATGTCGGCCTTCAATTTGTCGATCTCTGCGCCTTTGCGTCCGATGATGATGCCTGGACGCGAGGTGTAGATGATGATCTTGAGACGATTGGCCGCGCGCTCAACGTCGATATGCGACACGCCCGCTCCGGCGAAGCGCCCCTTTAGCTCACGCTTGAGCTTGAGGTCTTCGTGGAGGTAGTCGCCAAACTGTTTCTTCGCAAACCAGTGCGAATGCCAGTCTTTGTTGTAGCCGAGGCGGAAGCCGTACGGATGAACTTTCTGACCCACGCTTTTTCTCCGTTCCTATCCTTGTGTCTCTTGTGTTGTTGCTTCGTCGCTGCCCGCTTTAGTCTTCTTTGAAGACTTCGCGTCGGATTGTTTGACGGCTTTTGTCGCCGCAGTGCGCTTTGCCCCGCCGCGCGCTGATTGTTTATCCGAGCCGCCCGCTCTCTTCACGCCGCGCGCACCCGTCTCTTCTCTTTCGTCGGAAGAGACAAAAACCGTGACGTGACAGAAATGGCGACGCTCACGATAGGCACGTCCTTGCGGCGCTGGACGAAAGCGGAAGCGACGCTTGGTCGGCCCCATATCGACGTAACAAGCCTTGACCCACAAATCGTCCGGGTCAACCGCGACGTTCGCCTTCTCCGCCGACTCGGTCGCGTTGGCGATGGCCGAGCGCAGACACTTCTCGACGTGCGCCGCAGCACGCTTGTTTGTGAACTGAAGGATTGCCAGCGCTTCGTTGACGTTCTTGCCGCGAATCATGTCCACGACCAGACGCGCCTTCTGCGCCGACCCCTGCAAATATTTCGCACTCGCTTTTGCTTCCATCTCTATCCTCAGTGATGAGTGATGCGTGATGAGTAATGAGCGAAAGGTTTTAACTCGTCACTCATTACTCATTACTCATTACTGTTATTTCGCCGGCTTCGACGATTTCTCAGCCTTCGTTCCCGAATGGCCCTTGAAGGTTCTGGTTGGCGAAAACTCGCCGAGCTTATGGCCGACCATGTTCTCCGTGACATAGACGGGGATGTGACGCTTGCCGTTGTGGACGGCGAATGTCAGGCCGACAAAATCGGGCGTAATGGTCGAGCGGCGCGACCAGGTCTTGATCGCCTGCGGACGGCTTCCGCCGCCTCGCGCCTCTTCAACCTTCTTCTCAAGATGCCTGTCGATGAACGGGCCTTTTTTGACTGAACGTGCCATATCAACTCCAAACGCTGAACTCAGAATGTCGAACGCTGAACTGTAAAGCTTTTCATTCCGTGTTCAGCGTTCATACTTCGTCGTTTACTTGACTCTTCTATCGCGCACGATCATGTTTGACGTGCGTTTGTTCTTACGCGTCTTGTAGCCGCGCGTCGGCTGTCCCCAAGGGGTCACAGGATGGCGACCGCCTGAAGTTTTACCTTCGCCGCCGCCGTGCGGGTGATCGACCGGGTTCATCGCCACGCCGCGCACGTGCGGGCGGATGCCTTTCCAACGCGTGCGTCCCGCCTTGCCGTAAGAGACGTTCTCATGCTCGACGTTGCCAACCTGCCCCACAGTCGCCATACAGACGACGGGGACGCGGCGTACTTCGCCCGAAGGCATGCGAAGCTGCGCGTAGTCGCCCTCTTTGGCGACAAGCTGTGCAAACGCTCCGGCTGAGCGCGCCATCTGCCCGCCCTTGCCGGGCCGCAGCTCGATATTGTGCAACTGCGTGCCCAACGGAATATTGCGAATCGGCAGAGCATTGCCGGGCAGAATGTCCGCCTCCGGGCCGCTCATCACGGTCTTGCCGACTTCGAGTCCGGCAGGAGCGATGATGTAGCGCTTTTCGCCGTCGATGTATGTGATGAGCGCGATATGAGCCGAACGGTTCGGGTCGTACTCGATCTGCGTGACGCGACCCGGCACGCCCGCCTTGTCGCGTTTGAAATCGATGATGCGATAGAAACGCTTGTGGCCGCCGCCGCGACGACGCACCGTGATGTGACCGTCGTTGTTGCGACCCGAAATTCTCTTTTTCGGCTCGAGCAAAGACTTCTCAGGCTCCGCGCCCTTCGTCAATTCGTCGCGCGTCAGATATGTCTGGTAACGACGCGAAGGCGATGTCGGTGTCAGCTTCTTGATGCCCATAACTTTTAGCTGTTAGCTACTAGCGGTTAGCTTTTAGCAAATGCTTTATCAAGCCTGCCCGCTGCCGTCCTAAGATTCAACCATGCGCCGTTAGACAAAAAGCTAAAAGCTAATTGCTAACAGCTAATGGCTCTTAAATACTTTCGCCGTAATCGAAAGCCTCTTGTCCCGCCTTGAGCGTGACGTACGCCTTTTT
>CBDUCU010000355.1:0-4655 GCA_965365725.1 uncultured bacterium
GCAGGACAGTCACATCACGTCCGCCCGCCTGGCGTTTATCCTTTCGACAAAACGGCCACATCAAAATCTCCCTGTTGACAATGAGCCGATAGCGCACTGTCGGTTGCGACCCGGGACGAGCGCATCTTTTTTAAGTATCGCGCTCCATCTCAACCTCACGACGGTATCGCGCTTCCACACAATCCCGCCATGACAATCGATAATGTAATCGCAGGTGATCTCCTCGCCCGATTTGATAGGTTTCCGAGCGACCACATGCCGGATGCCGTTAATGGTCTTCACGTAACTGTTCGGATCGCAACTTGAATTGATGTGTCGTTCCGGAAAACGCATAAGCACAGTTTTACCACCCGCGAGATAATCGCAGTGATAGCTGTGCTCTCCAGCCTCGGGGCGTAGAGGATGCGAATCATCAACAATGCGAGAGTCATCGATCTGAAAGATGATTTCTGCTTCAGCAAAATCGCGCGTTGCGAAGACACCGAGACCATGAATTTTGGACTTCGCCACGATCACATTAGCCGTAGACATAGGCGTGCTCACGCCCGACCTCACCGCCCAGCTGTTACCGTTATTGATGAGAGCTTCGCTTGCTTAGGGTCGGGTTGCATACAGTTTGTCGTGCCGAACGGTCAAGCGCTCTACTTTCCATAAACGCCGAAAGCCCATTCACCAAATCCGTCCCGGTAAAAGCAGAAGATCTCTTCTCTGTAATTGTCGGTCGTGGCGTTCATTCCGCGAACGACGGTGCTGGTGTTGCCGTCGCGCGGGTCTTCCGCCGTGACACTGACCTGCAACTTAGCGGGGTAACAAGGCTTCGGGGCGGATCTAACGGTTTGCAAATTTCCAACCGTGATGCCACCTGTCCATTCAAACGCTACCTTGTTGTCAACGCCGAAAAAGTGACGAATATAATCTTTCGTGAGCTTGTAAATCATGCCACAACTCGCCAAATACGTCTCAGCATTTCCGGCATCTTTACGTCGAGTGATTCAGGAAGCAGCGTAACGAACAGAGGCATCACCCGCCGCGCACCAAACACCGCTACGACCAATTCTCGCGCATGAAAGCCGCGTTTTTAGCGGTCAGGTGCAGGTCGTTGTTATGTTGCATCTGCCACGCGACTTTGCTCACGCTTTTCAACATCTTCCTAATGAATTCGGTTTCGGCGCGTGTCGGGCAACGTCTATCGTGTGCTTATGGAGTATGGCTCGTTTACACCGGCGAGGAACTTTTTGGCTTCTTCGATCTCGGCTCTGTGGCTGTCGGATTGGCGGCACAGCGTCACGAGCTTTCTGTAGTAAGTCTTCGCTCTCGTCCTATCTGACGCGAGCCTGGCCGCGCGAGCCGCACCGTAAAGCCCGTTGAAACGATTGGGAGCAGTGCGGAGCGAGGTCTCAAACTCCTGCAAGGCCACAGCCGGTTGGTTAAGCTCAAGCAGTAGTTCGCCGAGTTGCTCGCGCGCCGGGAGCAGCGTGCCGGGTGTGACGGGGTGTTTTTCAGTCGCGTCATCCAACTCCGCCGCCGCGCGCATCAGTCGGAGCGATTCTTCGTGCTTGCCCTCAGCATGCACCAGCCACGCCGAAGCAACCTGACGTTTGATCTCGACCTGTTTGCCCCAATCGTAATCACCTTTGACTTCAACGAGCGCCTGACGGATAGCGGCTAATTCCTCGACCTCCTGTCGCGCAGAGACCGTATCGCCGGTGCGCGCGAGGCCAATCGCGCGCGCGAAGCGGACTTGGGCTTCGGCCCAACGAAAACGCTCCCAGGGGAACGTCTCCATAGTACCCGGATGTAAAGCGAGTTTAGCGGCTTCATTCCATTGCCGACGTTCGAGCGCGTAGCGCGCTGGGATAGCCGTGAAGGCATAGGCCACTTTGAAATTCGGCGGATCAACTCTTCGAATCTTGTTCAACTCATCAAGCAGTCCCTCGACCTTCTTGTCCTGCGCGCCTTGCAGATAGGCATAAACAAGATAGTCCATCGCGTGAAGCTGCTCGTCCCACGCGCCGGGCATCTGGTTTCTGAGGGCGTAAGCCTTGGCCGCCGCCCTGGCATCGAGATTTGAACGTATCGCCTCCTGCCACAAACCCATCCGCGTGAAGATGTGTGAGGGCATATGCTGTGCGTGTGCCGATGCGGGCGCGATCCTTGCATAACTACGCGCGGCGGGCAGCGCCAGATGCGCCAGCGCCGGGTAATCGTAGCTGTGAATCAGGTAGTGCGAAACGCCGGGGTGTTGCGGCTCGCGCGCCAGTACGCGGTTCAAAATACGAGCGGCCTTCTTTTCGTTGATATAACTCTTGTCGCCCGCCATCATCCCCCTTGCGATGAGCGTCAGCGAGTAGAAGATCCCGGCTTCACTATCCGACGGGTAACGTCGATGGAGTTTCTCCATTGCGTCGCTGAAGGCGAACGCGCGCGTTCGATGGTCGAGCTTCTCAGAGTCTTTGAAAAAAACCTCTATTGCAGCGATGTAATCTCGCTCGCGCGGAGTCCGTGCGCCGGCGGATCTGGCCTTTTCGATTGCTTCTCGCCCCTTCTTCAATTCCACCGCGCTCGGCGGTGCCCAGATAGGATGGTAGTTGCTCATCGCGATTCCCCAATAGCCCATGCCACATCGCGGGTCGGTGATCGTAACCTGCGTGAAAACCTTTTCAGCCTCTTCATACTCGAAGGAATGGAGCCATGCGACTGCGCGAGTGAATTGCTTCTGGGCTTGAGCAGTACATGAGACAGTGAAGTTGATCCGTCCGAGCTTTTCTGAATGTTCGTGATGATGTTGATGGGGCTGGTGTGCATCCTGCGCTTTGGCTGAGGGACTGTAACTGAAAGATGCCACCAGAAGCGATGCGGCTAACCGTGCGGCGAACAGAAGAATGCATTTCACAGATTTTCCTCCTTTCACGAAGCAGAAGAACGAGAAGGCGGGGCTATTCGAAACAGGTCTGCAATAGCCACAGTTGTGCAAAAGGCAGTAGAGATGTCAACGACTGTTTATTTCGAGCTGATTTCTCTGCAGCCTTTGCTCGGGAAATTTGGTATCAGCGAGTTTATGTTCGAGGTCATGTAGAAACATAACGCTGGGACTGAGCGGCTGCCCGCGCTCAACACGCAATCTCAAAGAGATCACGCAACATTGATGAGGGGCAAGCCATCTGGCAGTTCGCTCGAATGAATTATTGGGGGTAGTCAGAATGTGAAAGCTATGATGATAAGATGATTTCACCGGTTCAATGTTCATCCGTAGTTAGGGATGTTTAGGCCGAGGATAATGTTTCGTCTGCCTATCAACACTCCGTTGATTCTACTTAGACCGATAATCCCTGACGCGCCGCGATTCGGACGTTGCGAGCGATGCCTCTGCGTCAACAGCGGGTCATCATCAAACTCATAATCGTCAATGTAATACTCGTTCTTATCAGGTTCTTTGACGGTCGGGTGAATATGCGCCGGAATGTCTCTGTTTGGATACGGCGCGGGTTTGATGGTTGTGAATTTGTATTCGCCTCGCTCATTCGTCTTAAGCCAACCACGCAAGTGCCCATGCCTGCGTGTAAAGGCTGTCGTATTCGGGGCAGGGGAATAGTATCCGCTCGCATCCGTTTGATAAAGGTAAAGAATTATATCGGGGGCGGGAGTTCTACCGTCGATCTGATAAATGATGCCGCTAATTTCCAGTCTCTCACCCGGCTCGGAAGCAGAAGCTATCGCTGTCTGCCAACTTAATTGTTGCGGCATACCTTCGTACATGCCTTCACAACCATCGCAGCCGCCTCCAACGACGCGCGCTGAAGCTTGTGGTCGCTGACCCGTTTGGGCTTGGCAAGAACCGTTTACAGCGCATAGAGAGGGAAGCGTGATGGCGAAAATCGATGCGCGTTTAATGAACTGCCTGCGGCTCTCGTTCGGAAATGATTTGTTGTCCATACTTACCTCGCTTCAGTGTAGGCGAAAGCTGGATTACGCCCGGCATCAGCGACGCGCGCAGTGCGTTGTGGATAAGAAATTTGCTGGAGGAATTTGCTGCGTGCCGTTGTTGGGCGGCGGGGTTTGAGTGAACGTTCGCTGGCAAATGCAATGCAGTACTACCATGGCACGCAGATACAGTCCCGACAATTAGGCAGTGACTTATATAAATTTCGGTATGAGAGTTCGTATGCCTCTTCTGAACGCAGGAGCGGATCGTCCCTTCTGGCGCTCCTGCCGACGAGTTCTTGTAATCGCGGGGCGAAACAGACAAACCACACTTTATTGGCGCAGAAAGATCCCCCGCCTTCATCTTTTACGGTCATCACCTCCGACTGGAGAAGTGCGAGCTCAGGCTCGCGCTTGAGAAGCAACTCCCAGATAACGGTTGAGGCGAGTTGAGTTACTGAGTGCGCTGGCGGTTCGAATGTTGGCCGACCGCTGCTGCTCTGTGCATCACCGCTGGAGAATCTGTCTGTTCGACGCTCTCCAGCGGGAATAGCTTTTTTGGGGGTTCTTCCTCGCCGATGTGTGCGGCCACCCTCCTCTCGCCTGCCACGTCAAAGCTATACACTTCGACATCCATCCGGCTCAAAGCCTCCACCTGATTGGCGAACATGAGGAAAGCTTCTGAGTGGTTCTTGTAAGACTGGTAAGGGCCGCTTAACTGCAAAAAGCGCCAA
>CBDUCU010000356.1:0-4640 GCA_965365725.1 uncultured bacterium
GAGCCTGTTCACGACGCACGGTAGGAAAATCATCAAGGAACTCATCAAGCGGATGCCCACCTGCCAAATAATCAATCATCGTTTGCACAGGGACTCGCGTCCCGGCAAAGACAGATGCTCCACTCATGATGTCCGGCGAGCGAGAAATAATTTGAGCTTCGACTTCAGTTTTCATACTCATAATCGTAGCACCGAGGCAGATTTCAGGAAAGACGCATAACGCCCGAATTAACCGGGCGCGGCATGAAGCATTCAATCTACGAGCAATCTATTGATGATGAAAAGCATGCAATCCGCGCTCCGGTTGAATGAGTTGTTGGGCTGCGCTGACGCTCTGGGCTAATTCTGTTTTTTCGTCATAAATTTCTGCCGAGGCGCTTTGAGGCCCGGATGGTAGGGAGCAGTTGTTGGGTTAAGAAAAAAAAGGGCCGCCACTCTGATCGCGCACCCGCTGACGAAACCAGGCCCGTGCCCCACTCCCTGGACTTCGTAGAAGTAGCTATTGCGTAGGGTCTGAGATGTTAGCCGCCCCCACGCAGGAGGAGTGTAAGCATCATACTCCCCCGCCAGAATTAAGGTGGGGATATCACTTGTGACAGGCGTGTTCCTTATGGCCGGGGCTGGCGGGACTCGCCACACATCACATATCGCTGGCATTGAACCTTGTATCCGGTATCCTCGAAGCTGAGAGTAACGTCGGGATTGGGCGGCGATTGTCCGCCGATTCTCAAATGGCATTTCCTCTCGGCACCAGACTGAATAACGCATCCCCCATGTGTACCCTTGCAGGCTTACTTTACTCTCGGCGTAAGCCTGTAACGGACTGTGATCGCCAACGGCGACCTGATATATCAGGGCTGGTCCGGCCAAAATCTTATCCGGCTCTGCTGACAGCATATAATCCAGCACCCAGTCCGTAAGATCATGACCCGTCAGTTGTATGTTGAAAGGCTCAGCCGTTTTCGGCTGCTTGACGCTGATTTGGATCGGTTTCTTGTTAGCCTGTCGCACCAAATCATAAAACATCTTTTCAAGCCCCGGATACGCCTTGGCGCATTCCGCGTCGGCAGCGCAATTTGTGAAGAGTACACTGAGCGCCCGCACGGCTCCGTCAACACCGGCCTCGTCGTAGTTCACGGACGGGGCCAATACTGATTCGAGTACGACGCTGCGAATGCCATCGGGATAATCCCGCATCACCTCCAGCATGAGCCGGGAGCTATAAGATACTCCGTAAAGGTTCCACTTCTCATACCCTAACACACGGCGCAGGTCTTCGATGTCGGCTGCGCTTTGCGCGCTATCATAGGCAGTGAGATCAATGCCCTCCTTGATGAGACGGTCGTGACAAGCTTGGGCAGCTTTGACCTCGCCGCGCTCCGCAGTCTTTTCGTCTGCATTCGATTTGGCGTTTGTAATTTTGGCGGCATCCACTTCCGGGCAGTCTAATTTAGGCTGAGCGTAGAGGGTGCCGCGCTGCTCGAAAATAATCAGGTCTCGATTGTTCAACCACGGCGAAGCCTGCCTCCCCCTTACCATTCTCAATGAGCTGACGCCTGGCCCGCCCAGAGTGCGCAAAACTGGGTCCGGGGCCGGATTCGGACTGCTACTGTTTAAGATAATTACCGGTAGTCGTATGAGGCGGCTGTCTTTGCGACTTCGGTTCTCCGGCACTACCAGATACCCGCATCGGGCATTTTCCTTTTCCGTTTCCGGGATTGCTATGGGGCACGCTGAGGGCTCAAATCTGGGAACAGGATCTTGTGTGGCGTCAGCCTTCGGAGAAAGTTTCGTCATTGACTGAGAAGCAATGTTGAAGAAGGGGGCCGAACCTGCCAAAAAAATTATGCCAATCAGAATACGTTGTATAGATTTCATAAGCATTGTCTTCTTAAGAGATGAAAAGCCAACGCCAGACACGCATCATCCAAAGAAAAGTTCCAGAAGATATATGACCGCAAAAATCTGGCAGTAATCACACCTTCGCCCCGCAGCAGCCCAACGCCCGAATTAACCGGCGAGCTATCAACTTAAAGGATCAGAATCAAGCTCGGTGCGAGTCCGGTTGAATGAGTTGTTAGGCTTCGTCGTTGAGTCGATTTTTAACCAATGCTCCTTTACCTTCTTATTACGCTGTTCCATGTCAGTACTCTTCCGCCGAATGATAGTGCAACAGGTTCGCTTAAAGGTCCATCGACATCTCTGACCGCATCAATATGAAGATGCGGTTCGCTTGTATGCCCTGAATTACTCACCCTTCCGAGAGGCTGACCTTCCAGCACCGTCTGGCCGATCCGGATAAAAAAACTACCATTCATCAAATGCGCTAAAGTAACCTTAAGTCCCTTACAACGAATTACCACGTGATTACTAGGGTGCTTACCCGCGTCCCCGAGGGGATTATCTGGTACGCCGTCAACAACTACGATCACATCTCCGGCGCAAGGGCTATAAACCATATCACCATAAATGGCATAAGCAGTTAGCTCTGTCGGATAAATGCCGGTCGCCCTGCTTCCGATGCGATTGAGCTTAACAATATCTAAGGCATACCACTCTTGACTGGGATAAGAGTTGTTTCTATGTAGCGGGTTGGGAATCACATAATACCCTCCACCGGATAAAGGGAAAGCAAGTTCTACGGTTGGCACCGGAAAGAAGTGACCTTTTATCACGAGAACATTGAGTAACAGCAGCAACAAGAGTGCGATTGCTCTAGCGGAGTGAGCGACTCTCCCGCCTATCGAGTGAGGTTGCTGTGTGGGGATATTTTTACTCTTCCTGAATGAGAAGTAGAGGGCAAGCGCGAGGGAGGGGATGAGAATAATACGAAGATAGTAATTAGTCATCGCCCACGGCGCGGCGAGGAAAGATAATAACGCGAAAGCTGTAACAACGGATCCCGCCAGCGCCCAATCCGATTTGCTTTTAACTTGCCTCTTCCACAGCCAAGCGATAAGGACGAAGGGCAGCACCGATAGAGACAAGACCCAGACCCATAATCCGAATAACTGCATTCGTCACTTCCCACCAAGTAGAAGCCTAACGCCCGGCATCACCCGCCGCGCACGAACCGCTGCCAGCGACAAGCCTTGCATGAGAGACCTGCTATTTGCGCGTCCGCTGCATGCTGTTGTTGGGCGGCGCGTAACCGCTACGCACCATTTCATAAAAGAGATTTGCAAACGAGTAGCTAAATTCTCTGTGCAATCTGTAAAATTGTATCAACCGTCTGTTGTGGATTATTACGCATATTGTCAATTCGATATTCGCCCGCGAGAAGCGGACGCTGCTGTAGCTCTCTGTTCCACGTCAGAGCGCGTTCTACATTTGTAAATCCGCTGTTTCGATTCCTAATTCGCGCTGCTAACTCGTCGTCGCTTTCGATAATGAGGCTGGCAATTAGATAATTGTGTTCGGCAAACAATTCCGGTATTTGCTGCACTCGAAAATCTTGCAAGTCGTTCAAGATAACATTTTTGTAGCCGTAACGAATGTAGTTCTTCAGAATGTAAACCAAGTTTTCAAACGACATTTGTTCTTCTCGCGGGCTTTGGTTACTCCATTGCCGGTCAAGATGAAAATTCCGCACGTCGCCAAAATCAATATAGGGCGATTGCAAAGTTGCAGATAAAATGTCGCTCACGGTAGTTTTACCGCTTCCGGGCGCACCGGCAATTACAAGCAAATCAAGCGAAAGTATTTCTCTCATCCATCCAGCGTATCAAAGTTACAAGAAGCCGCCCAACGCCGGGCATCACCCGCCGCCCCGAGCGGTTGCCGTAGATGACAACTCTCGTGTCGGCGGTCGGGTGCATGCCCTTGTTATGCCGCTCTTTGCAAACGAGTACGGTGATTCGGCCTTAGTTCATCGGCTTGATTTGCATCTCCCGCACGATTCGGCTGGCTATCACATCACGGCTCGCGTCGCGCAGCTCCGCCCAGATTTTGTCTCGGTTCTCGACCGAACCGAAAACCTTCATGCCGACGTCGTTAGCTTTCTTGCTGCGGTCTGCGCTGTAGTCCAACAGGTCGCCGTAGTTTCTATATTGCACGGCTTCCATGACATCCCAATCATTCGGGCCGTCAAAAGCCGGTTGCGTGAAGAACTTGTAGTCCGTAATCAGGCCAGCGCGTTTCTGCTCTTCAAGGATTCGCATCCGGTACTCGCGCAACCACTTTTGATGGTCGTTCGCTTTACTGGGTTTGATTTTGTAGTAATTGATTCGCCACACAGGCCCTTCAGTAAAGATTCTTTCCTGCGGTTGCGTCTGCGCTTGTGCGCCGACAACGCAAAGACCTAAGAGCAACATAATCAGGTAAATTCGTTTCATGGGGGACTCCTGTCAGACTGAGAGCTGATAAAGCCGAGCGAGAAAGCCGAGCGAGGAGGCCACATTAATTCCCATGGCGGGTAAAAAGCAGTAGGCTTCTATAACAACGGTAGTAATAAGTCAACTTCTGACCGAGAAACAGTATGCTGATATAGGCGGCATAACGCCCGGCATCAGCGGCGCGCCTTCAACTTTATCTTAAGAGAGCCGCTATATTGCGCGTCCGCTGCATGCCGTTGTTAGGCATCGCCGTGGCGTTGTTGCACAAATAGCCGCGGAGCGGGTACGTCTGCTAAGTTCAGATGC
>CBDUCU010000357.1:0-4637 GCA_965365725.1 uncultured bacterium
CAGACGCAGACCCGGAGTGTCAACTTCGGCCATCTCGGCAGGCGCAAGCGCTTCTATCTTCCACTGACCCTCGCCGCAACGCACGCCGTCCGCGCCATAGAAAGAGGCCCAACCCGATGCGTAGATGTAGAAAACCGGGCTGCGGTTTTCGACGACGATGCGCGTGTTGCGCTCGGGCGCGTCCGTGCTGCCCGCAAGCTGCGTGGTGCGCAGACGAGCGCCGAGCGCGACGCGTCCGTCGATGTCGTAAGCTATGGCCTGCTCGCCCAACGCAACCCGCGCTTCGGACGGACGCGCAACTGTTGCCGTCGTTTGCGCGGATTGATCCTGCGCCCGCGCGCCCGAAAGACAACACAGCGAGACGATGGTTGCACAAACAGCGTTTCTGATTTTCATAACCCCTCCACATCACTTTCTCGCGCGCAAGTGTACGAACAGATGCGCGCGGCGACAAGCGCTTTGAAAAATTCTTCTCGAAAGCCTTACTTCTCCCTTGTCAGCGCGTTGTACTTTCGCAGGATCTCAATCGTCTTTTCTAAGGGCAGCGCTTCGGCCCGATTGCCGTCGCGTCCGACGACGGTCTTTGCGCGCAGCAGAGAATTATAGACGGCTTCTTCTGTGGCCTCGACGCACGCGAGAAAGAGGGGCGATGTCGCATCGTTGCCGAGCAATTGAACGCTGCGCAGATTCTCTGAGGCGCGGACGCGGTTCTGCGCGGCGGTGCTAAAGGCAATGACGTAATCGCCGCTCCCTTGCGTCGAGGGCGAGCCTGTGCGCGCAAGCCCAAGCATGGCGCGTGCGGCGAGCCGGCGCAGGTTGCGCGCGTCGAGCGGCGCATCTGTGGCGACGACGATGATGACCGAGCCGTCAGCGTGGTCTTCATCCAACTGCGCGGCTTCCGATGAGCGCAATCCGTCAACGCGTTGACGCGATTCGGGCTTTGTCTCGCCCGCCTGACTTTTCGATGAAGCTTCGATGCGCTCCTTCAAATAGTACTTTCCCAGCTCACGACCCACAGGCGCGCCGTTGATCGTCAGCACGCCGCCGAAATTCGTCTGAACGAGAACGCCGACGGTGTAACCGCCCAAGCTTTGCGGCAGAGAGCGCGACGATGTGCCGATGCCGCCCTTAAAACCGAAGGCCACCGTCCCCGTGCCCGCTCCAATCGAGCCTTCTTCGACCGGCCCCGTTTTTGCCGACTTGATGGCGCTAAAGACTTCTTCGCGCCCGACATGACGACCGCGTATGTCGTTAAGAAATCCGTCGTTCGTCTCGCCGACGACCGCATTGATCGAGCGCACCTCTTCGTTGCCCGGTAGCATGAGCATCCAATCGAGCAGCGCATCGGCGGCGCGCGGCACGTTGAGCGTGCTCGTCAATAGAATCGGAGTTTCGATCTCGCCCAACTCCTCAATTTGCGTTGCTCCCATCAGCTTGCCGAATCCGTTGCCGACAAAGACGGCAGCTGGAACCTTCTCTTGAAAAAGATTGCCTTCGTGCGGCAAAACGACCGTCACACCCGTCCGTATATTCTCGCCCTTGATTAAAGTCGAATGCCCGACGCGCACGCCCTCTACGTCAGTGATTGCGTTCCAGCGTCCCGTCGGCAGAACTCCGGGAGCAAGTCCGATGTCGCGCGCACGCGGGCGCGGCTTCTCTGTGTTTGTTTGATTGAGCGGCATCGTTAAGATGAGCAGTGCGAGGGCGATGTTGATTTTGAGCATGCGCCTCAATCCCCATCCTTTTTTTCAGTTGAGCAAAGCGAAGAATTGATCCGATTGCCTGCACACAGCAATCAACGACGCGCCTTTGGCACGCACAGATAAAACTGCCAGAGGATGCGCGCAGCCACAGATCTCAAAGGTCGCCAGGCTTCGGCCAACGCATCCAGCTCTTGCTGCGTCGGACGCGCGGGCAGATGTTTGACCCGGTGCGCGGCAATGACCAGCGCAAGGTCTCCGGCAGGCCATGCGTCCGCCCGTTGCATACACATCAAAAGATAGATGTCGGCAGTCCAGCGCCCCACGCCTTTGATCTTTGTAAGCTCCGCGCACACCTCATTATCCGGCATCGCCTCGAGCGCGGATAAATCTAATCGACCTTCGACGATTGCGCGCGCAAGCTCTCTCGCATACAAAATCTTTTGACGGCTAAAGCCGACAGCTTTCATCTCCGCATCATCGAGTTCGAGCAAACGCGCGGGCGCGAGCGGAGAAGCAATTGTCAGCAAACGCTCAAACATAGCCTGTGCGGAGGCAAGCGAAACCTGCTGTCCGAGGATGATGCGGACGAGCCCCGTAAAACCCGCTTCGCGCGACCAAAGCGACGGCATCCCATGCTCGTCAACAACGCGCGCAAGGTCTCGGTCGCGCGCGCACAGTTCGCGTACGGCATGCTTCAAGTTCTCTTCGGTAATGACTTTGTATGCAGAGTCTTTTGCTGTGTTTGCTTTTGGCATTGCGTGCTCACACGGTGAGAACCGGCATGAATGCTGCGCCGCGCGGGATGATAAAGCCGGGCGCGCTTGCGTCCAGATTTGAGAGAGCCTCTTCGAGCGTGCGTGCTGGCTTAAGACGCATGCGACGCACATCGGTTTCCGGCAGCGTAGAGACAAGCTGGACGTTGAAGCGTTCGGCCTTCGTCAGAAGCGACCAGGCGGTCTGGCCGTTGACCTCGTAACCGCCTGTTAAAAGCTTTCTTCCAAGCTCGCCTGAGTCCTTTGCGTCGAACCATTTCAAAAAGTCGGGTCGTCCAAGCCCGTCCGCGCATTCAGCGAGCAGGATAATGTCGCCGCCTTCGGCGCAAGCGTGCGAGGCCATCTCAAAGCTCTTGTGCGCCTGAATCATGTTGATGTCGTGCGGCGCGCCTCCCGCCGAAGCGATAACAACGCGGCGCTTCTCTGAGATTTTGACCGTGTGCGAATCAACATATTCGGCGCAGGCGCGTCTGTGCGCCGCGCGCCAGTCGCCCGCATAGACGCGCACGGCGCGCCCCTCTTCATCCGTCACGGTGTTGATGAGAAACGACGGAGCAACTTCTGCCGCGATGCGCTCGCATTCTTCATGGACGGCGTTCCCATCGAGTCGGCCCGCGCCGACGCCTGCACGCCGTCCTCCGCTCTCAGCGTCAAGCGCAAGCAGGTGCGTGGCCTCGATGGTGCGCGCCGAAGCAAGACCGGGACAGATGCTCTTGCGTCCGCCAGTGAATCCGGCGAAATAGTGAAATCCGACCGCGCCCGTCAGGATGACGTGCGAGAAATCAACCAGCGCGCGATTCAATTCGATGGGCGTGCCGCGTTCGGTCGTACCCAAGTTGACGAGATTCGATTCGTCGAGCGAGTCATGGTCAAGCGTCCGCACGCGCTGCATGACGAAAGGCGTGAGCAGCTGCGTCTTCTCTTCGCGCGTCGCGCGCCGGTGAATGCCTGTGGCAAAGATGATGCGTATATCGTAGGGCGCAACGCCGAGTTGAACGAGGCGACGGATGAGGAGGTGAACAATCTGCGCGCTTGCCGTTGCGCGCGTCGCATCCGAGACGACGATGAGCGCGCTTTCGCCGGGACTGACAATCTCTTCGAGCGGCTGCGAATCGATTGCATCGTCGAGCGCCGCGCCAATCTCCGCATCGTTGAGCGGACGCTCGTCGCTCAGTTCCGGCGAGAGCACGTCAAAGCGCGATGCGTCGAAGTCGAACGAAACGGTTTCTCGCCCAAAGCCTAATTCAATTTGCGACATATTATTGGCGGACGTATCAAACGCCGAACTTGACCAACTCGCGCTCGATCACTTGCAGCGAATTAAAGTCGGTGTTGCCGGCGGCGCGTGCGTCCGCAAGCCAGCGACGGAGTTTGCGCGCCTCTTCGAGCGAGGGTATGCGGCACGCGCCCGTGAGCGCGAGCGTGACGAGATGATCGGGCGCGCCGTGCGTCACGAGCGCCGCCTGCAACGCCGCCTGCTCGCGCAAGTCAAGGACGATGAGAATGTTGATTTCCATAAAGAAGCTGTTAGCTATTAGCCGTTAGCTTTTAGCGGTTGGTATACGTTGCAGCCTGCATGGTCATATAGAGAAAATGTTGTATCGTCCGGCGCTTTTATTGCTAACAGCTAATAGCTAATCAGCTACTTGCTTGAACGGAAACAGGCCGTACCCGAATGACAGAAGTGAAACTGTTCATCTTCAAAATCTTCGGTCTCCATCTGAATGGTTAGATGATCGATGCGAAAGCGTTCGTGGAGTCTCTCGCGCAGCTCTTTAAGAAGCGTGTGTTGCGACACGTCGCGCGCGTGGATGACGTGCGCGGAAAGAGCATCGCGCCCTGAAGTGATCGTCCAGACGTGCAGGTCGTGTACGTCTTCGACTCCTGCGCTTGCGCGAATCGCTTCTTCGACCGATGCAAGATTGATGTGCGAGGGCGTGCCTTCGAGCAGAACGTTTGTCGCCTCGCGGATTAGTCCCCACGAGCTCCAGATGATGAGCAGGCCGATGAGGACGCTGACCAGAGGATCGGCCCTGTACCAGCCATAAAAGTACATCAACGCACCGGCTACGAGCGCGCCGACTGAGCCGAGCGCGTCGCCCATAACGTGAAGCCACGCGCCGCGTATGTTCAAGTCCGTCTTATGGTCGCCGTGCAAAAG
>CBDUCU010000358.1:0-4616 GCA_965365725.1 uncultured bacterium
GCCGGAGTCTTCGCCGCCGCGCGCGTAGGTGCGGGCGTTCCGTGCCACTCGGCTGTGTCCGTCTTTTTTACCTTTCGATAGACGGGCGCGGCAGCAGGAGCCGCCGCCTTTGCAGGCGGACGTTCACGAACGAAACCGTCAAGCTTGATCTGCCGCGATCCTTCGTCCGGGTCTTCGGTCGTTTCCTGTGCGGAGACGAATACACCCATCGTGATGAATAAGGCGCTGAAGAAAACTGCCCTCAGCGTCCACGTTTTCAACATTCCGCTCGTCATAACTTCTCCTTAATTTTTTATCGGCCCGTCGTCATCTTTAGTCTTTGAAGTGCGTCTTAACAAACCACTCGGATTTGCGCAATCGCTCTTCGGACAAACATCACGCGTCGAGGAAGGCTTTCCAAAGCTGGATTCAGTCAAAGTTTGGAAGGCCTCCTCCTGCCGTAGGTCGCAGAAGGAGGCCGGTTGACGGCTGTCAGTTTTGCGGGCAATTGCCCGGACAGATGTAGTAGCTATAGATTTTCGCACGATCTCCGGCGCGGGCCGAGATGCCGACAGTGCCGGCGGCGAAAGTGTCGTCAGTGAGCGAGCCGACGAGTTCCGGTTTGCCCTCTTCGTTGATCAGGAAGAAGGCGATCTCCTTACCGTTCATCCTTACGGTGAAGGAGAATTGACCGGCAATCATGCTGGCCGCTAAGGGGAACGTCTGCAACACACGCTCAACGCCGTTTTTGACAACAAAGACGCGCAACTTCTTCGGCGCTTCCGCATCCTTCAAGCCAGAGACGCGCACGCCGTAGTAGTTTTGCTCGTCCTGCGCACGCAGGATAAATTGAGCTGCAGAGCCGTCGATCAACTCGACGTTGGCGCTCAATTCCAAATTTGCAAATCTTCCATTCTCACCCTTCAACAACGCAACGCCCTCGCCCGACAACTCAAGCGACGGCGAGACGCGCCACGCGGCAGGAAGCTGCCACTGCTCGCGCAGACTGAAATCTGCCATCAGCGGCTGTGCGCGCAGATGCGATTGAAGCTTGTATTCGCGCGTCAGGTCGCCACGCACTGAAACCGTCTCGCTCTTGGGAAGGATAACGGGATCATCAGGAATGATCCTGATGGCGTAATCGCCCTGACGCAGATCGCTAAAAACTTTCTGGCCGCCTTCCAAATCAAAGACGCGCGGCGCTTCGCCCTGTGCGCCGACTTCGACGCGTCCCTTTGTCAGATTGGTTTTGACGGTCAAACTGTAGGTTAGTGGTTTGAGCGGAAGATCGACGACCGGCTTTGAATTGGCCGCCGTAATCTCAATCTGTTTCGACGCGGCGTTGTAGCCGTCGCGCGTAACGGCAACGCGGTAAGTTCCGAGCGGTAGAGAGTCAAACGTGTAGAAACGCTGCCCATCGGAGATTGCACCTTTTTTGCCCTTCGACTTATCGCCTGTCAAAGGCTCGATGACAATCTGCGCGCCCGACTCTGAAACAACGGAGAGCGTACCGACGACCGGCGCAGCCGCAACAGGCACGGGCGCAGGAGCGGCCTTTTTCGGCTCAATCGGTTTTGATAAAACAAGACCGCCGCCGTAGCCTTCCATCACGGCGTAGGGTTTCTGCTCTCTGCCCTTCCACTTGGCGCGCGTCTGAACCTCTTTTTCGACATAACCGATAAGATTGTTGAGCGTCACCTCGCCGGTGTTCTGGTCTGCCGCCGCCCCTTTCAACGCCTCAACAAACGCCCACGAGAAATATCCCTGCTTCTTCTCTTGATACTCCCACGCGCGCTGCCCTTCGGACGCGGCGTAGAGTGTGACAAACGCGTTGATGCCGCTATTGCGCCGGTCGAAACTGAAGGACTTGATGTAATTATCGCTGAGCTTATTATCCTCCTGACCGCGCCCGGCGGTCGGATCGTTGCGGCACGAATCAAGAAGAAGCATCACCTGACTAGCTTTGGTCTGCCGGATCAACTCCTTAACGCGGTTAACCGAGATCGCCGTGTCCTCATAATCGTCCGGGTTCGATGAAGCATCCGCCGGCAACAGATACACCCTGCCGTCATTTTTGCGTTCCACGCCGTGCCCGGAGAAGGCGACCAACAACATGCCATCCTGCGCGATCAAATTCTTCAGATTCTTGAGGGCGGAAAGAATCACTGTACGGCTCGGCTGTCTGGTCGTATCGACCTCGTTCGATGTCAGGACGATGACCTTATCCTTTTCGAACCCCGCGTATTTGACCAGCGCCTCGGCGATTTGTATAGCATCGTTGGATGCTCCGTTCAAAGGCGTAATGTTGCTGTCCGATGTGTACTTGTCGACACCGATAACTAACGCATACCGATTCGCCTTGTCAGGAAGCGTGCGAACAGAAGCTTCTTCCGTGTGTGTGATGCTTTTCGCGCCCTGCTCTTGTGTCTGCGGCTGCGCATGAATTGCTGACAGCGGCAACAACGATAAACACAAAAGTGCTGACAACGCTGCGCCAAGGGGTCGAACGACTTTTTTGAGGTAGGTATTGATCTTCATGGACTTACTTCCTTGCGAGGCCGAAAGACTTAGGTTAGGAAGGAACCGCCAAACATCCCGGCCAAGTGGGACGTTCGGAAGCTGCATTGAGTCGAGGCGCGTATTATATACATTCGGAATCAAATGTAAAAGCCTAACCAGTCAATAATTCCCGATACCAAACCAAAAATCAGCGTCCGAATCCATTTAACGTCGAACGCTCTGTTTTAGTTCGACTTAGTCGTCAAAATGATACGAGGGGTTGCACAAAAAATTTTGTGCTCCCCCTCGCTCATTTGTCTTTAGTGACAGATTAGAAGTTGAGTTTCAGACCGAGCTGTATGCGACGGCCCGGCGTGACAGTTTCGGTTGCGCTGCCAAAACCCGGCGCTTCCAGAAGACGCACGGGGATATTGAAGTTGTCGCGGTTGAGAAGGTTGAAGATATCCATCCGCACCGACAAATTCCGCGTCTCGGAATCAAAGAGGTCGAACTTCTTTATCACCGTCAGGTTCGCCAGCATAAACCGTCCGGCGCGGAAGAAGTTTCGCGGCACCGCGCCCTGTCCGCCTTGCGGCGCAAGCAGGCTGCGCGTGTTGCTCGCCGTCAATTGCAGAGGTTGACGGTCAGAGCCGGTGAAGTTGATTCCCTGCGTGGTGTTCAAGCGGTCGGTCAAATTACCGTCGTTGTTGACATCGATAATCGAGTTGACCGTAAAGGGCTGGCCGCTTTGGAACTGTCCGGTGCTCGCCAGCTGAAGGCCGTTTGAGCCGGGGAAGATGTCCCAGACAAAATCGTAAGAGACGCGATGCGGCACATCGAAATTAGAGCGCGCATACTCGCCCGGGAAACGACCGTCAACAATCGGTATGGTCTGCGTGGCGCTGGTAGCTCTGATGCTCTGCTGCGGAAGCACAGGAGCGCCCGCGAGATCAAATACATCCGAGACGTTGTCGCGCGAGCGCGAGTAGGTGTAACCGATCTGATAGAGGAAGGGTCGCGTGCTGCTCAGCCTGCCACGAAGCTGCGCTTGAATCGAATCGAAGCGTGAGCGACCTGTCGTCTCGAAATTGCTGATCGGGCCGACGAAATTGCCGAGCGGGCGACCCGGAATCGAGTTTGCGCTGCCGACAATCACCGGCCCCGTACTCGCTTGAGCCGATGTGGTCAGATTACCGACGATTGGAAACAGGTTCGGGCCTTGATTCGGAGTGGTAAAGCGCAGGAGATTACGGCCTCTCGTACCGACGTAAGAGACCGACATCAACATGTTGTGAGGCAAGCCCTGCTCGATTGAGTAGCTGTAATGATATGCCCTCGGCATCTCAAGCGTCCGTCTCGGCAAAGTATAGGCAAACGAGCTTTCGGTCAGCTCGCGCCGTAGTCCGATGACAAGGTTGCGAAGATTCGCCGTATTGCTAAAGGCCGGATTGAGCGTGTTGAGTGTGCCGGGAAGAATAAGGAACGGCGAACCGCTGTTGACCACGCAGTTGACACCAATGGGGAAGATGCATGGGCCGCTCTGTGGGCCGGGCGCGCCGGGGACGATGCTGCCCAGACGCAAATCTTGCGGGCGCGGGAATGAACCCGTCGCATCGCCTGAACGCACCACGGCGGAAGCCAAATTGAGGTTGATAAAGTTTGGAAAGACGTTGCGCGACTGGCTGACGACGGCCCCAAGAATCTGGTCGTAGAAAACGCCGAACCCACCGCGAATGACCGTCGGGCGGTCAGCGCCGAAGATGTTTGGCGACCACGCTACGCCGATACGCGGAGCGATGTTATTGCGGTCGGCTTCGTAAATATTTGTACGAGAGCCGACAGTAAACGGTGTATCCAAACCGCCCGTCGGGTCGATCTCCGCCGGGATGTCAAACGTGCTCTCAATCCTTTCGTTTACTTCGCGCGCGGGCGTGTTGTATTCATAGCGCACGCCGAAGGTGAGCGATAAATTCTGCCTGATGCGCACCTCTTCCTGTCCGAAGAAATTCAGTTGGTAGTAGCGCAATCCGATGTTGCCGGTTTCGTTGCCGGGAAGCGAAAAGGCCTGGAAGAAGCCGGTCGGCAATCCGGCTGCGGCAAAGACTGTGGGCGGGACGAAAGGAATCCCACGATCAGCC
>CBDUCU010000359.1:0-4599 GCA_965365725.1 uncultured bacterium
GCCGACCAGTTTGAGTCTGCCCCGCCGAGCCTGCGCTTCGTGTCGGCAGCCGCGACTGCTATGGGCGGCGACGGCGACCAATTCATCGAGCCGGGCGAAGGCGGCACGCTTATCGTGCGACTCTTCAACGACGGCGACGGCAGCGCACGCAACGTCGCAGCCACGTTGACCACAACCACGCCGGGCGTTGCCGTCACATCGGGTGCGTCCGCGTATGCCGACATCGTTCCCTCGACAAGCGGCGCAAACACATCTGCGTTCGCCTTTGCGCTTGCGGGCAACGTTCCTTGCGGCCAGACCATTGCCTTTACTTTGACCGTGCGCCATGCGGCAGACAACGGGATTCCCGAAATCTATAACTTCAACATCAGGACAGGGCAGCCCGGTCAATCTCGCACCGTCAGCTATACGGGCCAACCGCTCGCCGTCCCAACCGACGGCTCATCCGTCAGTGTCCCCTTCGAGGTCAGAGGCATGAGCAGCCTCAACGACATAAATGTTCGTCTCGACAGTATCGACTACGGCTTCGTCGGCACGCTGGAGATGACGCTGACTTCGCCGCAAGGCACGACCGTGCGTCTCAAGACCTTTACCTGGGACGGCGGCTCGCGCTTCCTCAACACGCTGCTCGACGAAGAGGGCGGCGGCCCTTCCATCCAATCGATTAGTTGGTGGAACGAGCCGTACACAGGCACTTACACTCCCTTTGAATCGCTTGCGGCCTTCAGGGGTCAAGACCCCAACGGCACTTGGACGCTTAACATCGGCGATCCTTATTACTCTTATTACTATCGCGGAGCGGTCAACGGAGTCTCGCTCATCTTCACCGGCTCTGAATGCGACGCAGGCGGCGGCGACACGACTGCGCCGACCACCGTCGCCTCGCCCTCTGCCGCGCCCAACGCTGCGGGCTGGAACAGCACCGATCTCATGCTCACGCTCTCTGCGACGGACGAGCCGGGCGGGTCTGGCGTCCGCGACATCACATACAGTGCGAGCGGCGCGCAGCAAATCAGTCCCACGACCATCGGCGGCGCATCGGCTGCGCTCACCATAAGCGCCGAGGGCACAACCACTGTGACCTACTACGCAACGGACAACGCCGGCAACGCTGAGGCTCCGCAGACGATTACTCTCAGACTGGACAAGACGGCTCCAACCATTAGCGTTGCCTCGCCGTCTGCCTCGCACGTCCTCAACGAAATCGTAACGTCCAACTACGCGTGCGCGGATGCTGCGTCGGGCCTCGCCTCCTGTACGAGCGCCGTCCCGAACGGTGCGACGCTCGACACATCGTCAGTCGGCACAAGACAGTTCGCCGTCATAGCTACGGACGCGGCGGGAAATACAGCGACACGCTCGGTCGTTTACGCGGTCACCTACGCAGTACAACTAAAGTATGATGCGAGCAAGGCGCATAAGAGCGGGAGCACGATTCCCGTTAAGCTTCAGCTCGTCGATGCCAACGGCAGCAACGTGTCCGACCGTAACGTCATGCTTCACGCGCTGCGGATTGTGCGTTTGTCGGACTACGCGCCGAGCGAAGTCGAAGACTCCGGCAATGCCAACCCCGACGATAACTTCCGCTTCACCAACTTCGACGGCGAGGGCGGGTATATCTTCAACCTCAAGACAACAGGGCTGAAGACCGGCACTTACCTCCTCATCTTCAGCGCCGGGGCCGATCCACTAACGCACGGCGCGCAGTTCCAAATTAGATAGATCGCGGCCCCACGCTGTATTAGCTAAAGGCATGCACAAACAAAAAGGGCTTCTGTGGAAACACAGAAGCCCTTTTGAATCTGATTCGGTAAGCTCGACGGATTGCGCGTCCCGTTGATTGCCTTTGGTTTTGCTGTGGCCGTCAACGCTTCCGCGCTGCCTCGTCATTGAAATGATGTTCTGTCAGGCGCTAAAGGTTTTGTTCTTGCTCGGTGGAAGCGCGGGTGATGAGAAAATCCGTCTTCGGTTATATCTCGTGTCGGTTGGCGAGCGCTTTGTCCATTGTCACCTCGTCAACATATTCGAGGTCGCTCCCGACAGGCATGCCCATTGCTATGCGCGTCGTGCGGATGCCGAGCGGTTTTAAGAGACGGCTGATATAGCTGGCTGTCGCTTCGCCTTCGGTGTTGGGGTTGGTGGCGAGGATGACTTCGCGGATTTCAACGCCGTCGTTATTTTCAGGACGCAGGCGCGGCAGAAGGTTCTGGATGCGCAGGTCGTCCGGGCCTAAGCCGCGTATTGGCGAAAGGCTTCCGTGCAGAACGTGATAGAGACCGTTATAGCTGCGCGTCTTCTCGACGGCGACAAGGTTGTAGGGTTCTTCGACAACACAGATGATCGAACGGTCGCGCGTGGTTGATGAACAGAACCGGCAAGGGTCAACGTCGGTCAGATTGTTGCAGATTGTGCAATAGACGATCTTGAGTTTGACCTCTTCGAGCGCCGCGACGAAACGCTCGACCTCGGCCCCAGTCATTCGCAGGACGTGAAAAGCGAGACGCTGCGCCGACTTCTGCCCGATGCCGGGCAGACGCTTAAACTCGTCAATCAGCCGCGTGACCGGCTCTGAATATTCAAGCATATAGAGCTATTAGCTATTAGCTGTTAGCTATTAGCTTTGAGCAAGTTTGTTCGCGGCAGATGGCGCAAACAAACTTGCATCCATAAATTAACACGCCTAACGTTGACTTCTTCCAGATAAAAGCTAATAGCTAAAAGCTAATAGCTATTAGCTTACATAAGCCCCGGTGGAATCATGCCGCCGAGCTTCGATTTCATGGCTTCGTCAACTTTGCGTCCGGCTTCGTTAAAGGCGGCGACGATCAGGTCTTGAAGCATCTCGACGTCGCCGTCCTTGACCGCCTCGGGGTCGATCTTGATTGATTCGACCTCTTTTGTGCCGCGCATCTGGACGGTGACGACCCCGCCGCCGGCGGTCGCATCAACGACCATCGTCTCCATCTCTTTCTGCATCTTCTCCTGCATGGCCTGCGCCTGCTTCATCATCTGCTGGATGTTCATCCCGCCCGGAAACTTCATCTTGTCTTGACCTCGCGTCTATATTTGAATCGGATTTGCCACATCCTAACTTTCGCGTCGCACGAATGCAAACGGCGATTTGTCCGTTGTCGGTAGTCAGTTGTTTGTTGCTGATCCGATCTTTAGCAAGTCGCTCGCATCGACACGCAACACACAACTAACTACTGACAACGGACTGCTGACAAATCTGCTATTCGTCTTCCATCCTGACGAGTACAGAGTTCGAGCGTCCGTAGTGGTGGTATGCGCCCCACGTCGAGCCTTGACCGAGAATTGATTTGCGCCCGTCCGAGACGGCATCGCCGAGCGTGCCGCCGCGTAGGGCGCGTCGATAGAAGGCTTTGGCGAAGTCAACGGCTTGCGAGTCGCCGACGGGCCAACCGCCGCCGATGTAGTTTTGCACGCCGCGCTCGAAGAAAGCCTCGGCCATGCCTGCCAGGTCACGGTTCATCTCGTCGGCAGTCGAAGCGCGGCCTTCGCGCACAACGGCTGAGAAACATGCGTTGGCGACGACGAGGCGTGGAACGCGCCGCGACTTGAAGATTTCACGCGCGGCTAGCGTCTGCAATTTGCCATCGTCGCGCCGGCCAAAAACCCAACCGCTTTCGGATGGATTCTTCTCATCAAAAACTCCGTGCCCGGCATAATGAATGAGATCGAAGTTTTCGTTTAAGAGCAGCGCGAGAATTTCAACCGCGTCGCATTCAGACGCGCCGATGCGTTCGACAATCTCTATCTCCAAGCTGCCATCGCGTTTGAACTCGTTGAGAATCTCGACGACGGCGCGCCCCTCTTTGAGTGCGCCCGGAAGCTGCAAATCACGCTCGCGCGCAGGGTCGGCGATAACGAGCACACGCAAGCGACGTTTGGGCGGCGGGGTCACACCGGGTGCAGAGGCAAGGCGCGTGCGAAATTGTCGCGTCAGCTTGAGGTCTGGGCCGAGAAATGTCATCCCTTGCGGCCCTGCATAGCAGGCCATCTCCCATGGAAGCCCTGCCGTCGTGCGGTCGAGCACAAGCGTCAGAGGTTTTCCCGCATCAATTGCCTGATGCAGATCGGTCGGGAAGACGTAGCTGTAAAGAAGCTGCCCATACTTTTCCTGATCCTGCTGCTTGAGCGCGCTCATCAGACGCTCGGCGGCATCGTCTAAGTATTTCGGATTGACCGTCTCTTCGCGGATGGGGATGACGGCGGTCGTCGTCATGGCCGAGAAGCGAAACTGCTCGCCTGTCCGCTCGATGTGGATGCGCGTCTCGTCTGCCATCTCTGTGAGGTCTTTCGGGCGCTGCTTCGCCTGTCTGCCTTTGGCCTTTGGCAAGACCTGTTTTGTGAGCCTCAACTCCAACTCTTCAACGGGCGGATTTTTGACGAAGCCTTCAAGCACACGAACGATTTCGTTGTACTCACGCTCGTCAAAATCAACAAGTATGAGCTGGCGCAGCAGCGGAGCCGACGAACGCTTTTGCGGCAGACGATGCAGCGCCTCGCACACGCCTTGAATCATCCCGCGCAAGGCCGTCTCTTTCGACATGTTGCCCGCTCCCGAACCGATAACGA
>CBDUCU010000360.1:0-4586 GCA_965365725.1 uncultured bacterium
GTCAAGAATAAAAGCAGTGGTAAGTGTTTATGAGAAACTCGCGAATCGTAAATCGCGAATCGTGAATAGAAAAACATCCTTCTCTATTCACGATTCACGATTCGCGATTAACGGGCCTTACGGTTGCCTGTGAAGAAGACCGCGACGACGCATGCGTGGAAAGGGAAGACGCTGACGGTCGGGTTTGTTGTTCTCGGCGTTGGGTGTTCGCAAAGGGCGCGGGCCGAAAGCGTTATTGGGCTGAAGAGCGCGGTTACGCCGTTCTTGACGGCGCTCTTGTTGTGCGCGCAGACGGATCTCGCGCAGCATGCTCAACTGTGTGGGCGACAACACGCGTCGAATTTTCCACTCCACTTGTGCGCGCATGCGCGTCACAGATGCTTGCGCATCGGCCAATTCGTTTGCGCGTTGTTGGATGAGCGCTTCGTCTGAATTATCGGCGTAGAGGGCCGCATCGAGCGCGCGGCGCGCCATATTCATGCGTCTGAGTAGCGCGCGTCCTTCCGTCTCGCTTTGAGTGCGTATGTCGCGTATCTGACTGATTTGATCCTGCGTCAGATTCAAAAGCCGAAAGGGGGCATGCTTCTCAACGGGTGCGTGCTCCTGTTGCGGGCGCGCCATCTCTTGCGCATGCGCAAGAGATGGCGGGAGCAAGCACAGGAGCGCAACAAAGAAGATGAGCGGGAAAGCAGAGCTGTAAAATTTTTGCACAGAAATCTTCATTTGATTACGACCTTTGATAAAACCTTAATTAATTGGCTTCACGCAAGAGATCATAAAGTCCGGGAGCATCATCGTTGTTCTCTTGCTCATAGACGAGATTGTTTTGTGCGCCGCCGCGTTTGATCTTGCCCGGCGAGGGGTTGCGTCGAATGGGGCGAGAGTCGTTGACGACCACATTGATGGGGCGCTCGCGCTCCTCCTGCGTCTGCGCCGCCGCACGCATTAACTCCTCTTCACGTTTGGCGAAAGTGCGCTCTTGTTCAGCGAGCGCGGCCTTAACCCTTTGCGCGGCGATCTCATCGGCCTGTTGCTGTGTGAGGGTGGCGGGCGATGGAACTTCAACTTTCTTTTCTTCGATGCCCATTTCAAGCGCGAAGCCGTCTTTGTCCCAACGAACATCCGTGCGCGCAAACGTAAGCGCGACCAGAGCAAAGATGACGAGAGCCGCCGTCGCCGTCGCCGCGCGCAACCAAAGCGGCGAGAGCGAAAAGAATTCGCGTAACGCCAGAAGCGCGGAACGCTTGCGCGGTTGCGGTTGATGAAGGCCGAATGAATCAGGCGTAAAGTCAATGCGAGGCGCAGCGTCGAGAACCTCTGCTCGCCACACGGCGACGTTTTCACGCACGCCGCTAAAAGCGGCAAGCTCGTCGCGGCAAGCGGCGCAGGCGTTTAAGTGCTCGGTAAAGCTTCGTGCTCCGGAGGGGCTCGCTTCGTTGTAGAGATATGCGACGAGATCATCCGCCCGACCGCATGTCTTGTCTGTGAGCGGTCGGTTGTTGTTTGCGGAAGCGTTGAGTCTATCGTTCATCTTGGGGCAACCTCCAATTTGTAATTCTCCAGTCGCATTCTTAACTGTTTGAACGCCGTGTAGAGACGACTTTTGACCGTGCTCAGAGGAATGTTGAGCGCGTCGCTAATCTCTTGAAAGGTCAGTTCCTCAAACTCTTTCATCAAGACCACCTCGCGCAATTCGGGTGGCAACGCAGCGACGGCGCGCCGCACGGCTTCAGTCTTCTGTTGGTTCTCAGTCCTCTTCGCGGGCGACGCCTGCAAAGGCGTTGAGAGAAATCTTTCGCCCAGTGTCTCTGGCACGTCGTCGATTCCCGTTTCAAGACGGACGCGCGCGCGTCTCTGCCGCGAGATGCATTGATTGACGGCGATGCGATGGAGCCAGGACGAGACTTTGGCCTCGCCTCGGAATCCACGCAGATTTTTGTAAGCGGCGATAAACGTCTCTTGTGTCGCATCGCGTGCGTCTTCAGAGCTTCCGAGGATGCCGAAGGTGAGCGCATAGATTTTGCGCTCCCAACGTCGCACGATCTCCGAGAAGGCTTCGGTCTCACCGGACAGCGCGCGCTCAACAATCTGCTCATCGGTGGTCGCCGTCGTTTCCATCATCACTTTCAGGCCCAAAGTGAGCGTTCCTCTTCAAGCGCCCGAAATATTGTGCGCGCTCAAAACTTTTAGACGCATCTGCCCGCCGCTTAGTCTGCAAAAAACCACGAGGTACGGAGTTTATACCGTCCGTAAATAAACCAGGACACGGAAAATCAATTCCGCAGTTGACGAAAGCTATCAAAAGGTTGATTGAAGCAACAAAATCAACAATTTAAAGTTGGTTTAACTGTTGACATGAATGGAAGCCGACACGTAGTATGAAAGCGGCGTGCGGACGAGCAGGGTCGTTCATTCGTGCGCCGGGAAATCTCGGAATGCCCACCTTTTTGAACTCTTCAGCCCTTCTCACATAAAGCGTTTTTATCATGCTTGAGAAATTCGGGCGCGTGCGCCTGCTCTACATCGTGCTCGGGACGCTGCTGGTCGTCGGTCTGTTTCCTTTGATCGTCGCCGGATGGTTGCTCTCTGGCCGCAGCGCGGAAGAATTGCGCTCGGTCGAAGGCCGCTATCAGGCGCAGCTCGTACAGGACAAGGCGCGACAGATAGAGCTTTACGGTCAGCGCTATCGGGACGTTGTGACGGGGCTGGCAAGCGCATTCGAGCTTGCGGGCGGCGTGCGTGTGCTCGGCGACGAGGGGAGCGACGCGCGTCTCCAGCGTGCGGTCGTTGACGATCAAAATCTATTGGCGCTTGCCATCCTACCCGTTGCCGGCACACCGCAGATTGCTTACAAGACCGATGTCATCAGTCGTGAAGAGGTTGACCAACGCGTCGGGACGGCCCTGGCGGGAATGTCGGGGAAGGGACTTGTCATCAAAGGGCCTAACGTCGTCCGCACGGGTGTTGAGATGGCGTTGACGATTGCCGCACCAGTGATGGGCGGAGCGGACGGCAACGAAGTGGTCGCGGCGGTCGTCGCTATCGTCTCGTTCCACGAGGTTTTTGAAGCAGTCCAGCAAAAGACTTCTCTTAGTGAGCGCGAGTTGCTTGAGCGCGGTCTGCCCGTCGTTTTCGTCGTCAACGGCGATGGGCGGGCAGTCGCACATCCGGATGGACGAGTCGCTTTTTCTGAGCGCGCGATGGGCGACCTCAAGGTCGTGCAGGATTGGATTGTGACCGGACGACAGCTCAAATCCGCGCTTGCACCCTTTATGGTTGAGCGCGACGGACGCGAGGTCTCGATGCTTGGAGCTTACGCGACCGCAAATCTAGACGGCGAAGCGCGTCTCGGCGTAATCGCCATACAGGACGAGGGTGCGGCGCTACGTTCTGTGACGGAGATGCGCAAGCAGATACTTTACATCAGTCTGCTGGCAGCCTCGCTTGCGCTGCTGACGGGTTTTCTCTTTGCCAAGCAGTTGACGCGGCCTGTGCGCGACCTTGCGGCGGGCGCGCATCGCATCGCTCTGGGCGACTTCTCGCAATTGATCAGAATCGATAGCCATACGGTCGAGTTGGACGATTTAGGCGAATCGTTCAACAAGATGACGAACCAGCTCCGCAGCTTTATCGAAGACCTTCAACGCGCGGCGGAAGAGAACCGGCAACTCTTTCTCGGGACGGTTAAATCGCTCGCCGCCGCTATCGACGGCAAAGACCCGTACACGCGCGGACATTCAGAGCGTGTGGCGCGTTTTTCGCTCGCCATCGCCGAGCGAATGAGTCTGCCCGATGATGAGATCGAAAAGCTACGCATCAGCGCGCTTCTGCACGACGTTGGCAAGATCGGCATCGACGACTCGATTCTCAAAAAACCGTCTGCTCTCACCGACGAAGAGTTTGAGATTATGAAGCAGCACCCGCAGAAGGGCTTCAAGATCATGTCGCAGATTCCGGCGATGAAAGACTTTCTGCCCGGCATGTACATGCACCACGAGATGCTCGACGGGCGCGGCTATCCGCAAGGACTCAAAGGAGACGAGATACCGATGCAGGCGCGCATCGTTTCTGTCGCCGACACTTTCGATGCGATGACGACTGACCGGCCATATCAGCGCGCGATGAACTTTGACGAGGCGCTCGGTCGCATTAAATCTTTCGTCGGGTCAAGATATGATGAGCAGGTCGTGGCGGCGCTCGTCGAAGCTTGCGAAGCGGGACAGATCACGCCGGGCCGCGTTCGTCTCTCGAAACGCGCAAAAGAATTGTCATCGACCGCCGCGCTGAAGCCTTCCGCGTCCAACTCGCCGACGACAATCGAGCAGGTGTCAACGCTCTAAACAGACAATCCCGGAATCAACAAAGACCATGCGGGACACAGTTGACGGCAAAACTGTGTCCCGCATGGTCAAAGTTGGTTTGCTCCTAAATTAGATATGAAGAGAAAATAAAAGCCGCCGCACTGCTTTGTCGTCGTGCGGCGGTTACGTCTATAATCTTCAATTTCCACACAGACCAAATTTTGTAAAGGCATTCATCTATCAAATGGGACTTTTCTGGAGACGCAAGAAAGAAGACCGCTACAT
>CBDUCU010000361.1:0-4561 GCA_965365725.1 uncultured bacterium
ACAACTTTTCGTTCTGGATGACGGCAGGTGGCGCGATGCTGACCATGATGTCGCGCGTCGCTACCTCCAGATGTTTGCGCAGATAGGCGACGCGAGCCGTTTTCAGAATTTGAGACAGGCAATCGACGTGGTGTACGGCGCGAAAAGTTTCGGCGCGGTGCGCCGCTCCGTTGCCGTTTGGCAAAAGGTCTTGCCGCAGGCGCGCGCATTTCAACTTGAGGGTGTGGGTCATGCGGCGATTGAAGAAGCGCCGGCGAAAGTAGCAGAAATCATCTTTATGCCGGAGACGACGGCGGCGGTCGCGGCGCAAAGAGAAAGCGAGATATTGAAGTGAGCGAGAAGTTGTCGCGTTTTATCGACGCGCAAAAATCCGAGATCGAGCGTGCGCTGCGCGAGGCGCTTCCGATGAGTTCGATAACGGGCGCGGCTCGTTTGAATGATGCGCTCGAGTATGCGGTCTTTCCCGGCGGCAAGCGTCTGCGACCCGTGCTCTCGATTCTCGGCGCACGTCTTGCGGGTGCTGCGCGCGAGCAAACAATGGCGGTCGCCTGCGCCGTCGAGTTTTTGCATAGCAGTTCTCTCATCCTCGACGACCTGCCCGGTATGGACGATGCGCGTTTGCGGCGCGACCGTCCTGCGCTTCATATCACCTTTGGCGAAGGTCTGGCAGTGCTCGCCGCCGTCGCGCTTCTCAATCAATCTTACGCGCTGCTTGCAGAAGCCGCGCGTGCATGCAAAGAGGAGCGTGCAAGCGCCGTTCTCATTGTCGAAGCGGCGCGTTGCGTGGGAGCGGACGGCATGGTGGGCGGTCAGGCCGTCGATCTCGAAGCGCGAACTCTGTGGGCCGACCGAGAGACGCTTGCCAGCCGCGATTTGAAGACCGTCGCGTTGATGCGTCTGATGATGACGGCGGGCGCGATTGCCTGTGGCGGCGGCAGAGACACGCCGGACGTGCGCGCGCTCTCGGAATTTGGCGAATGCTTCGGACGCGCCTATCAGGTTTGCGACGACATTTTGGACGACGGCTCCGCACACTTTGCGTCGACCGGCAAGACCGAAGGACAGGACGCTCGTCATCTGCGCCCGAACGCCGTCTCCGCGTTCGGACTCGCAGGTGCGCACGCGCTTGCCGCACAACTCATCGAACAGGGCGTAGCGCGCTTAAATCAAAGATTCGGTCGGCGTGAAGAGGTCGAACTGCTCGCCGATGCCGCACGTCTCATTGCGTTAAGAACGCAGACAGCAGTGGCCGCCTGATTGAACTCATTTGTAAGTCGCTCTTAATTTGAGCGGCGCGCACATTTCCTTGTCGGCGCAGAGAACGAAAGATGCAATTTGCGATAAACGCCTGCTAAGTGCGCGCATGCAATCGTTATCAAATGATCGTCTCGCTTATCATTTTTATCATCGCCTCGGTGTTGCTCTGCGTCGCCGTGTGGAACGCTTTGGCATGGCCGCGCGTCGGGACGCTTCATCAACCGCATGGCGACGTGTCGATTCTGATTCCGGCGCGCGACGAAGAGGCAAACATCGCGGCATGTCTCGACGCGGCGCTGATGCAAACGTCTCGCGTCAGAGAGATACTCGTCTATGACGACCACTCGCGCGACGAGACGGCGCGTGTCGTTGCAGGCTATGAGCGGCGCGATGCGCGCGTGCGTCTTATTCAGCCTTCGGCGCTTCCTGACGGTTGGTGCGGTAAGAATTTTGCCTGCGAACGTATGGCCGCAGAGGCGCGAAGCGAGTGGCTTCTATTTCTCGATGCCGATGCGCGTCTGATCGGCAACGATGCCGCGTCGAGAATTGCGTCGGAAGCTGAAAGGCGCGAAGCGACGCTGCTTTCCTGCTGGCCCGCGCTTGAGATGCGTGGGTTTTGGGAAGGCGCGCTGATGCCGATGCTCAACTTCATAGTCTTTACTCTCTTCCCCGCGCCGCTCTCTTTCGTGCGCGTAGATGCTTCGCTCGGACTCGCACACGGCTCATGTCTTCTTGTGCGCCGCGACGCGTATCAGCGCACGGGCGGGCACGCGCTCGTGCGCGGCGAAATCTTCGAGGACACATTGCTTGCGCGAGCGTGGCGCGAGCGAGGCGAAAAGAGTCTGTGCGTCGATGGCCAGCAAGTTGTGCGTGTGAGGATGTACGGTTCATTTGGTGAAATCTGGCAGGGCTTTCGCAAAAATTTCTTCCCCGCTTTTCGACAAGAGACGAGCTTTTGGGCATTTGTCGCGCTCCATTTTTTCGTGCTGCTTCTGCCCTTCGCGCTCGCGCCTTTTGCTTTAGCCATCTCGACGCGCGCCGTTTGGCCGCTCATCGCCGCCGCACTATGCACGATGCTTGCGCGCCTGATACTCGCATTGCGATTCAAGCATCCTCTCTGGTCGGTCGCGCTGCACCCGCTCGGCGAGATTTTTTTGATCGCGCTCGGCCTCGCTTCGCGTCGCGCAAGCAAGAGCGCGCGCGGCGTTGAATGGAAAGGAAGGAGGTTAATCGTCAATCGTGAATCATAAATCGATTCTATTGAGCGTCGTCGTACCTGTGATAAGAGGGTCAAGATAGAGCGACGTTCAAACACGATTCACGATTAACTTTCTGAATGATGCAAAAAGAGGCCGTCATTATTGGGGGCGGGTTGGGTGGGTTAGCGACCGCTTTGCGCTTGTCGGCGGCGGGCTGGCGCGTGACGGTCTGCGAGCAAGGGGCGACGTTGGGCGGCAAGATGAATTGTTGGGAGAGCCAAGGTTTTCATTTCGATACGGGGCCGTCGCTGATCACGATGCCGCATGTCTTTGAAGACTTGTTTGCCTCGGTTGGTGCGTCGCTTGCCGAGCACGTCGAGCTTGTGCGCGTTCATCCTCTCGCCGATTACGTCTTTGACGACGGCGCACGTTTTACTTACACAACGTCTCTTCCGGAATGGCTCTCGACGCTCAGGCAGATTGAGCCGCGCGACGCACAGGGTTTTTTGCGTTTTATGGAGTTGGGCGCGCGTCTTTTCGAGGTCTCGAAAGAGACTTTTTTGCGGCGCGCGCCATGGGAGATGCCCGACAGGAGTGTGTTTGACGCGCTTTCCAATCTGCCTCTGCGATATGGTTGGGGAAACTATGCGCGCACCGTCGCCGCGCATTTCAAAAGTCCTTACTTGCGGCAACTCTTTAACCGCTATCCGACTTACGTCGGTTCGTCGCCTTTTCGCGCGCCCGCGACGCTCGCCGTCATTCCCTATATCGAATTTGTTTTCGGCGGCTGGCACATTCGCGGTGGGCTCTATCGTCTGGTTGAAGCGCTCGTCGCACTTTTGCGCGCCGCTAAAGTCGAACTGCGGACAAAGGCGCGTGTTGAGAGCATCGAGCATCAAGGCGGACGCGTGCGCGGCGTAAGGCTTGCGGGCGGAGAGCTTTTGCGAGCCGACGTGGTTGTAATGAACGGCGATGCATCAACGACCCGCGCGCTGCTCGGTCGAAGCGAAAAGCCTGAGCAGAGAGTTTCCGAACGCTCGCTTTCAGGTTTTGTGTTGCTGGCAGGCGTAGGTCGCTCCCTCGAAGGTCTCGCGCATCATACGGTCTTCTTCTCACGCGATTACGAGCATGAGTTTGCACAGTTGTTTGACGCGCAGCGTTTCCCTGAAGATCCGACCGTCTATGTTTCCGCTCCGAGCCGGACGGATAGTTCGCTTGCGCCCGATGACGGCGAGACGCTTTTTGTGATGGCAAATGCGCCCGCGCAAGAAGAGCGCTGGTCGAAAGTAGAGACAGCGTACGCGCGCGCAAAAGTGATTGAGCGTCTCTCAAAGAGCGGCTTTGCAGACGTGTGGACAAAGGACGTTGTTGTTTCCGATATGTGGACTCCTGCACGCATCGCGCGCGACTATCTGATGCCGGGCGGCGCAATCTACGGCACACACTCGCACGGCTGGCGACGCGCATTTTTTCGCCCGTCAAACAAGGTCAAAAATGTCAAAGGTCTTTATCAGGTCGGCGGCAGCAGTCATCCGGGCGGGGGCACGCCGACCGTTCTGCTCTCGGCAGAGATAACATGCGGGCTGATTCAGAGATACGAGAATTGAGAGAGCGTCGATTTAGCGATGAAAGAAGCGCTCTGGTGCGACGCACAGGCGCACGCGCCTTTCTGGTCGTGCTTGTCGTTTTCTACACAATACTTTGGGTCGGCGGCATTGCAAGCTACACGATATTGGGCGGCGTTTCGAGTGAGCAGCGCTGGCTTGCGACGCTTTTTTTAATGCTCGCGGGCGCGCTTACTCTGACGGGCGCAACCAGTCTGCGAAGCCTCGCGGCGCTTGCGGGAGCGTCGGTCTTTGGCTTCTGCGTCGAAGCGCTGGGCGTGCGTTTTGGTTTCCCGTTTAGTGCTTATCACTACACTGATGCGCTTGCGCCGCGCGTCTTGGGCGTGCCGGTTGTGATGGCTCTGGCATGGATGACGCTTGTCGCTTACGCGGGCGAGTTGCTGCGTCGCACGCGCTTGCGCGGGTTATTGAAAATAGTCGCGGGCGCGCTTTGGGTGACGGCCATCGATCTTGTCATCGATCCACTTGCTGCGGGCCCGC